>JBBSPT010000067.1:0-10038 GCA_038258515.1 Chitinophagales bacterium
ATGCACCCCTGGATGGCGAGCCTGGATATTTTCCTGAATAAAAATCTTTTATGAACCGCCGGTGTTCCTGAGGGTTATAACCTGCCTGTTCTATCATTTCATCATCATATCCCAGCCCGATATCATCATGACACCGGGTATAAGTGATCCACGATGTGCCATACGGTTTTTGCAGGAGCACCTCTTGTGCGGCAAGCATTACGAGCGTTCTTCCGGTAGCAAGTGAATCCCATTGCAAAGCCATCTGCGGAGCTTTATAAAGAAAATCGCATTCCCTGGCAATGAAGGCGCCTTTACCAAAATATTCCATGATCTGCCTTGGCCGTTGAATTGCTTCTCCAAGCAATGCCATTCCGGGAGTAGCGGCTTGTACACAGAGTTTTATTAACTGCAACAAGGTGTGGGCTTTTGGTAAATTGGAACAGGTAGTTCCCAACTCTTTCCAGATGAATGCCGGAGCATCCATGCGCAAAATATCTACCCCGATATTGGCGTAGAAAAAAATGATATCGAGCATCTCAATAAATACTGCTGGATTATGATAATTGAGGTCCCATTGGTAGTTGTGAAATACAGTCATCACCCATTTGTTACACTCCGGAACCCAGGTGAAATTTCCCGGCGCTGCCGTTGGAAATATTTCTTTCATTGTTTCTTCATACCGGTCCGGCAACAAACGATCATCAAACATGTAATAATAATCCTGGTATTTTTTTTCGCCATTCCTGGCTCTCAACGCCCATTCGTGCTGGTTAGAAGTATGGTTCAAAACAATGTCGGCCATGAGGTACATAGATTCGCTTCGCATGGTTTTCCCGAGTTGCTTTAAATCTTCTAACGTTCCGAATCTTTCATCAAGTTTCCGGAAGTCAGATACAGAATAGCCCCCATCGCTTTCCCCCGGCGGGCTCTCGAACAGAGGCATGAGGTGCAGCACATTCACACCAAGATCTTTGAAGTAGGAAAGCTTTTGTTCAAGATTAGAAATTGTGCCGGCAAACCTGTCAACGTACAGACTCATTCCTGCAAGCTCGTTGCTCAAAAACCAATAACCCTGTTCGCTCTTTTTAAGATCGATTTGTTTTAATTCAGGAGTCCGTTGCAGGTAGCCTTTCGCAATTGTTTCAAGCAAGCAGTCAAAGTGTTCGTCCGCGGTGTCGCTTTGCCCATATAGCTCGCGGTATAAAGATTGAATAGTGAAAGCGTTTGCAATAAATCTTGTATAAAATAAACTGCGTTCGTCGTTTTCCGGAAAATATTTTGAGAAGATGCCTTTTACTTTATTGTGAAGAGCCGGATCATACATACTAATTTTTTTACTCAAAAATACTTGCGCTCAAATGCCTGAAAGCTTCCATCGCACCAATATACTCGCACGTTCTGGCGCCGGCTTTGTTGGCATTGGCAATTATTTGTTTCCAATCGTCGGTGTTCAGTAAATCGATCTTTTCTAAGGACAAATTACCAAGCTGGTAAAGCACTGCTCCTACGAACGCATCACCTGCACCTGTGCTGTCAACGGCTTCTACTGAGATGCTGCCGATTGTACTGCTATTTTTTTCATGCACCAATAACGTGCCTTTTTTCCCGAGCGTTATGGCGAAGGTGGCCTGAGTTCTCTCTTTTAGTACTTCAATTGCATCCGGTATAGAATTTCTTCTTGTGACGATGCATGCTTCTTCCTCACTTAATTTAAAGAAACGACAATGTTCTATGAAGTGCCATGATTGTTCGATAAATAATTCAATGTTCTCTTGCCAAAGTAATTGACGATGGTTGGGATCAAAACTTACAAATAGATTTTTATCCAATGCTTTTTGCAGCAGGTTCTTGTAAGCTTCCTGCAATGGGCCGGTAAGAAATGCAGTCGCGGAGCCAAAGTGTACAATAGCACATTCGTCAAGGTTCATTCCCTTTAGGTCGTTTTCCGATAGCTGGCCATCTGCGCCGCGATTGAAGAAAAAATCTCTCTCACCATCCTTCATCAGAGATACAAAAGCAAATGTTGTGAAATGTTCTTTATCTTTTATCATCAGTGATGTGGAAACTCCAAATTCTTTCATAGTATCAATTAGCTGCTGGCCAAACGGATCGTCTCCCACTTTGGCTGCCAGTAAAACATCGCCGCCAAGGGCCGAAATTGCAGCAGCTACGTTTGTTGGAGCGCCACCGGGCTTCTTTAAAAAATGTTCTCCATGTGCCAAAGACGATCCGGTGTCCGTGCAGATCATGTCAATCAGTGCTTCCCCAATACAAAGTATTTTCATCTGGTTAATATAAAAGTGAACGTTTGTGAGTGGATAAAAATATAACAAAAAACCTGCTTCAATTTTTGTTCATTCTCAATTCACAGAACCAAACGTTACAGCAATGCGATTCTTTTGAGCAAAAACATTTATCGAGTCTTCCACATTTTTGTAAAACGACATTTTTGAATCTAACTAACAAAACAACTTTCATATCTTTCATTGAAGATAAATGACCATGCAGGAATATATAATAGGTATCGATATAGGGACCGGCAGTGTAAAGGCTGTTGCAGTTGATCGTTTTGGAAATGTGATTGAATCTTCCCAGATTCATTACGAAATGTTAGACACTTCTCACTTCTATGCGGAGCAAGACCCCGTTGTTATTTGGGAGGCTTTTGTGAATTGTATTCTTGAAATCGGTGGCAAAATTTCCGGCCCGCCCGTTGCAGTTAGTCTGAGTAGTTGCATGCACAGTCTCCTCCTCGTTGATGATATGGGAAAGCCCTTAACGAATTTGATTTCATGGGCAGATACGAGGAGTGAGAAGATCGCTGATGAACTCAGGGAGTCAGCAATTGCTGAGCAGATCTACCGTAACTCAGGAACCCCGATTCATGCAATGTCTCCCTTGTGTAAAATTATCTGGTTCAGAAAAAATGAAAGTGAAATTTTTTTTAAAGCAAAAAAATTTATATCCATCAAAGAATTTATATGGCATAAAATATTTGCTGTCTATGAAATTGATCAGTCAATAGCTTCTGCTACGGGCCTGTTTAACATTCAAACCAGGCAATGGAATACGGAGTCATTAAAACTTTGTGATATTGACGAAGGAAATCTTTCTGAAATTGTTCCGGCGGGATTTATACGAAATAATGCTGCCCGGAAAGTTGCAGAAAAAATGGGCATTCCTGTAGCTACGAAATTTTGTATCGGAGGTAGCGATGGTTGTCTTGCAAACCTTGGCAGCTTTGCTACCGAAAAAGGAGTGGCTGCCATTACGATTGGCACCAGTGGAGCGGTTCGCATTGTGAGCGCTTCGCCCATTTATAATTTCGATGCAATGATTTTCAATTACATCCTGGATGACAAAACTTTTGTTTGCGGAGCGCCTGTTAACAATGGTGGAAGTGTTCTTGGGTGGCTGATGAATAATTTTTTGAAATTGGATGAAGAGACAGATGAAGAATATGCACAGTTTTTTGAAGCTGTCAAAAAGATTTCGGCAGGCTCACAAGGCTTGCTGTTTCTTCCTTACATCAATGGTGAGCGGGCGCCAATTTGGGATGAGAAATCATCGGGAGTTTATTTTGGAATAAAGTCTTTCCATGAGCAGGCTCATTTTTTAAGAGCCGGTCTCGAAGGTGTTTGTTATGTACTGAAAAATATATTGGAAATTTTAGAACACACTTCCGGCAAAATAGACCAGCTCAACGTGAGTGGAGGATTTATTCGATCAAAGGAATGGGTGCAAATGTTAGCCGACGTTACGGCAAAAAAGATTTTCCTGGTGCAGCATGAAGATGCTTCCGCAATAGGTGCTGCAATGTTTTGCATGAGATATTTAAAAATAATCAGAGATTATGGGGAGCTTTCTCCTGGCGATGTTAAGAAGATCGAACCTGTCAAAGAGAACATTCTGAAATATGAAAAATATTATCACGTGTTCAAAAAATTATATCCTAATCTAAGAGAGAGCATGCATGCGGTTGCTGCAATTAAATATTAATTTATCGCGGAGATAGTTATTTTTCAACCGTTCAACCTTTATCAATTTTTTCAATGATCTTCCCCGACAATTTATTTTTAAGGATAATTTTTTTCTCACCATAGTGAGTCATTTCTTCTTTCACGAGGTAATGTTCTTCGTCATATTCCACAAGATGACTGTCTTTTGTAAATCCTTCCTGACCTCTCCAGATTTCCAACTGTACCGGCTCCCATAGTTTTGATTTGGCAGATTTATAACACGCATCCAAAATCGCATTGACCACATAGCCGTCATAGAAACTTTCTTTTGGTTGCTTCCCTGCTTCCAAAGAATTGAGCATATCCATAAACATGTGATTGTATCCAAGCTCATTCACTTCATCCCCAACGGGGAAAAGCCATCCGGAATTGCTTTCTGCTTTTTCAGCAATATAGTCTCCCCCTTTTCCGGTAGTGAACATTTCAAATCCGGTGCGCAGAAAATTATTGATCCAGATCGTTCCTTCTGTTCCCATCACTTCATCGCGTAAGTCCATGCCTCCGCGAAAAGTCCAACTGACTTCGAACTGCCCGATTGCGCCGTTTTCATATTTAACCAAAGCAATTCCATGATCTTCCGCTTCGATCGGTTTCACCTGAGTATCGGCCCAACACATTACTTCTATGGGCTTTATATCTTTTCCAATATAACTCCTGGCGATTTCTACACAGTGGCAGCCGAGATCCAGCATGCATCCGCCTCCGGCTTTTTCAATATCCCAAAACCATTCACTGTGCGGCCCGGGATGAGCCTCCCGGGATTTAGCCCATAAAATTCTCCCCAATGCGCCCTCACGTATGCTTTTTTCGGCCTTTATAAATTTCGGCGAATACACGAGGTCTTCGAGGTATCCGTTAAAAATGTTTGCTTCTTCCACTGCCAGCGTCATGCGTTTCGCCTCTTCGGCATTTCTGGCCAAGGGCTTGGTTAACATGACTGCTTTTTTGTGTTTGCAGCAAAGCATCACGGCTTCTTCATGAAGATGATTGGGAAGAGCAATGCAAACAATAGTGACATCTTTGTTTGAAATAGATTCTTCCAGATCGGTCGTGAAATGATCTACCTTATAATCGTCTGCAAATTTTTTCACGGATGAATCTTTTCTCGAGTAAACAGAAACAATTTTGTCTTTACTTCTCAGTCCTAACAGGGCGTCGGCATAGAATCTTGCTATGAATCCCGAGCCTAACATTGCGATTTTTTGCATATCTATTTAGTTGGATTATATTCTTTCGCTCAAAGATAATATAGATAACGCCAGTTGAATGAAGTTGATGGCATTCGATTACTTTCTACTGCTATTTTAAACTCATTCTTTTGTAAGAAAAGTCGCAAATATTTAGACATCAGTCTTTGGTCAAACAGCGTATAAATGCTAAATTGAGCATCCATTTTATCCGTACAAACGGACTGCTGAATTACCCAATATGAAAAAGAGATTTTTATATCTGCTTTTATTTTTTTGTGCCCTGTCTGATGTGTCTGCGCAGAACCGGGTTTCAACTTTTTTTAAAAAAGTCCCGAAAGAAAAAACCGGAATTTCCTTTGCAAATATGTTAAAAGAGTCGCCGGCCTTAAACATCATTACCTACGAATATTTTTACAACGGGGGAGGAGTAGGATTAGCTGATTTCAACAATGATGGCCTGGTTGACATCTATTTCAGCGGCAATATGCAACCGGGAAAACTATACCTCAATAAAGGGAATCTTCAGTTTGAGGACATTACAGCAAAGGCTGGCGTTGCTGGAAAACAGGGATGGAAGACGGGCGTAAGCATCGCGGATGTAAATGGTGATGGCTTGCCGGATATTTATTTGTGTTATTCCGGCCCCGTGGATAGAGACAAAAGAACAAATCAACTTTACATAAACAACGGCAATCTCACGTTTACTGAGAAGGCTGGTGAAATGGGAGTCGCTGACTCCGGCTTTTCTACGCAGGCCGTATTCTTTGATTATGACCGGGATGGTGATCTCGACTTATTTGTAATCAATCACAACAACAAAAACCTGAGAAATTTCGATGCCTCGTTTGTAAAGAAAATGATTGATGCAGATGCAGGTGACAGGCTGTACCGCAACGATAATAATTCCTTCACCAACGTGACTGTTAGCGCCGGTATCAATTCAAATCCATTGGGGTATGGGCTGGGTGTATCAGTGAGTGATCTGAATAACGATGGCTGGCCCGACCTATATGTTACGAACGATTATGTGGAAGAGGATTACATGTACATCAACAATCGCGATGGAACTTTTTCGGATAAATTGAAAGATGAGGTGGGGCATCTTTCTAATTTTTCAATGGGCTGCGATGTAGCTGATATTAACAACGACGGATTGCCGGATGTATTTACCCTGGATATGCTTCCGGAGGATAACAGGAGGCAAAAGCTGCTTTACATGCCGGATAATTATGAGCTGTATAATAACCAGGTGCAAAACGGATTTTACCATCAGCTCATGAGAAACATGTTGCAGCTTAACAATGGCAACGGCACGTTCAGCGAGATAGGACAACTGAGTGGCGTATTTTGTACGGATTGGAGTTGGGGATCATTGCTCATGGATTTCAACAATGATGGAAATAAAGATCTGTTTATCACAAATGGTTACGGAAGGGACATGACCAATCGCGACTTCGTAAAGTTTTATGCAAATGAAAGACTCAAATACATACGCGGTGAAAAGAGCGACAACATGTTTCGCATGCTGCAAAGTATTCCTGTAACCCCGGTTCATGATTACTTGTATTTAAACAATGGAGATCTCCAATTTACTGACGTTTCATTAACGTCAGGTTTCGACGCGAAGACGCTGTCAAATGGGGCAGCCGCAGCGGACCTGGATAATGACGGTGATCTGGATCTTATCGTAAATCATTTGAATGCACCTGCCGAAATATATCGGAATATGCTTGTGGAAAATGGTAAGGGAGGTAATTGGATTCAGTTCAAAATGAAAGGTCCGGGTCAGAATAAATTTGAGATCGGAGCATCACTGCGAATTTTCACACCGAAGGGTCTCGTGCAAATTGAAAATTATCCGGTGCATGGTTTTCAAAGTTCCATGCATGTTCCATTGCATACGGGTCTTCCTTCTTCGCAAATAGATTCGGTCGTGGTTCGTTGGCCGGATGGCAAAAAAGAGAAGTTTACTAATTTGAAGATAAATGCTGTCAACACCATTGAATATGGCAATAGTGGCGGAGAGCAAGAAGATGCTCAAATGGCCAATACTATTTTTAGTAAGACGATAGATTCTTTGCCTTACACCGATGTGGCCCCGGAAATAAATGATTTCAAAGTACAGCCATTGATGCCAACCATGATTTCCTACAATGGACCGCGGGTAGCAAAGGGAGATGTAAATAAAGATGGTCTGGAAGATCTTTTCGTTTGTGGATCGCAGGGAGAACCGGGAAGAATTTTTATTCAGCTAAAGAATGGCCAGTTTGTAGAGAGTCAGCAGCCTGGTTTTATAGAAGACGCTGGGTCAGAGGATGTAGATGCTGTTCTCTTTGATGCAGATAATGATGGGGACCTGGATCTTTATGTCGTAAGCGGAGGATACAACTTTAATGCAGATGATGCAGCATTGCAGGATCGACTTTATATAAATACCAATGGAAAGTTTCAAAAAAGAATAAGCTCCGTACCAGCTGCGCTTCTCAGCGGCTCATGCGTAAGAGGGGCTGACATCGACAATGATGGCGATGTCGACCTGTTTGTAGGAAGCCGTGTGATTCCCGGCAGATACCCCGAAGCGCCTGAAAGCCAAATTCTCCTCAATGATGGACAAGGAAATTTTTCAACTGCCCCGGAAACTATGACAGCTTCCTTTCAATCACTGGGCATGGTTACGGATGCAGCATGGCTTGATATCAATAAAGACGGAAGCCTGGACCTGGTAGTTTGTGGCGATTGGATGAGCATGCATCTCCTCGTAAATAAGGACGGGAAATTCACTGATCAGTCAGATCATTATTTTCCTCAAAATTTCAAAGGATGGTGGAACAGGATACAACTGGCAGATATGGATGGCGATGGTGACCTTGACCTTATCGCCGGAAACTGGGGACTCAATAGTCCTCTCAGGGTAAGCAAGTCTGAGCCCGTTCGAATGTTTTACAATGACTTCGATAATAATGGATCGGTTGATCCATTGATCTGCTATTACATTCAGGGTAAATCGTATCCGATGGCGAGCCGCGATGAAATTACCGATCAGATGTTTAGCCTCAGACAAAAATTTCCTACCTATGATTCTTATGCAAACGCGACGATTGAAAATATCCTGACTCCGGAACAATTGAAGTCAGCGAAAGAACTCACAGCCGATCATTTTGAAACAACCTATTTTGAAAACGATAACGGTGTTTTTCAGGCAAAAAAATTACCATTGCAATCTAATTTTTTCCCGGTGTTTGCAATCACCACAGGAGATTTTGATGGAGATGGGAAAAAGGATATTCTTTTAGCAGGTAACACTGATCATGCGAGGATAAAAGTGGGGAAGATAGACGCCGGATATGGAATGTTGCTAAAAGGCGACGGCAAAGGAAATTTTGATTATGTGCCGCAATTAAGCTCAGGGTTATCCGTAAAAGGATGTGTAAGAGATATCATCACAATAAATGGAAAAGACGCCAAGCATGTGATGTTCATGTTAAATAATCAGGCTCCTGTAATGTACTCTTATTGAAGAAAAATAAATCATGAGGAAAACTATAATTTTCATTCTGACTATCCTGCTGAGCCATTTTGCCTTTGCCCAACGAGGCCCGGCCTTCTCGACAAACGATTATGTCATTGCACTGAAACAAGCTACTGAAGTGATGATAACAGATGTCACCTCTCCTGCAGCAGCATCAAGATATTACGCTTACATCAATCTTGCTGCGAACGAAACGGCAGTTCTTTTCAATAAGCAACAACCAACGTTTGTCGGAACAGCTCATGGTCTAAAAAAAGTCATAGTTCCGGATTCGCTTGTCAGCCAAAGCGATCCTGATCTTGCAGTAATTCTTTCGCTATACAAAAGTGCAGTCAAACTTCTTCCTTCGGGATACCTGCTCAAGCCCAATTATGATTCGCTGCTGGTGGTTGCAAAAAAAAGGAAGTTGTCTTCCAAAAAAATCAGCGCTACTGTCAGGCTTGCAGATAAATCAGTTGAGCAGGTCATTGCCTATTCGGCTTCCGATGGTTTTATGAGGCTTAGTGGCCTCAAAAGATTTACACCGGCTCCAGGCGATGCCTATTGGAAACCTACGGCGCCCGGATTTATGGCAGCCATAGAACCCAATTGGAATACTCTAAGGACTTTTATCCTGGACTCGTGTTCACAATTTGAAGGTGAAGATCTTGCTGCCTACAATACGGACACGAGCTCTTCATTTTATAAGGCTATGAAAGAGGTGTACGATATTCAAAAAAATCTTACTGTAGATCAAGGGCATATCGCCATGTTTTGGGATTGCAACCCATTCAACCTTCAGCAATTGGGTCACCTGGAATTTGGTATCAAAAAGATTTCTCCCGGCGGTCATTGGATGGGAATTACCGGCATAGCATGTAAGAAGAAAAAATTGAATTTAGATAAAGCCGTTTATGTGCATACTTTGGTTTCAATTGGTCTTGCAGATGCGTTCATCTCAAGTTGGAACGATAAATACAAGTCCAACAGGGTGCGGCCTATTACAGCCATTCAGAAACTTATCGAGCCTGGCTGGGTTCCAGTATTGCAGACACCTCCATTTCCGGAATACACCTCAGCACACAGCGTCATTTCCACAACTTCGTCGATAATTCTTACTCACTTGTTCGGTGACAATTTCGCTTTCACTGATAATACAGAAGAAGAATTCGGACTTCCTTCGCGAAGTTTTAATTCTTTTACCGAAGCGTCCAATGAAGCTGCGATTTCACGGCTCTATGGGGGTATTCATTTTAGAGATGCTGTAGAAAATGGTGTTGTTGAAGGACAGCAAATCGGAAGCTTTATTGTATCACACTGCCCGGATGTAAAGGCAAAT
>JBBSPT010000068.1:0-10024 GCA_038258515.1 Chitinophagales bacterium
ATAAAAATGAAGTGGTGACGAGAGAAAAAATTTTGCAGGCTGTGTGGGGATACAACGTTTATCCAACCACCAGGACAATCGATAACTTTATTTTAAATTTCAGGAAGTATTTTGAAGAAGATAGCAGGAATCCGAAATATTTTCATTCGGTAAGAGGGCTTGGCTACAAATTCACGGACACTCCTTAACTCTGGAAAGATCTACTTTGCATCGGCCACAAATATTTTTGTATATTCATTTTTCGTGTTTATTTTCGGAGTCATTCATTTGCTTCCCTCTCTATTCATTCAGTACATTGAGAATCTGATACCATTGTTGAAAAAAATGCGAACAAATTGATAACGCCCGTTATTGAACTTAATCTTTTTTTTCATCGAAAAATAAAATCAATATGGAATCAAATTCAGTCATGAAGTTTAAAAAAATGGTTATCGACACCACGGAATTAAAAAAGCTGTTTGATGACGCAGATTTTGATGGCCTTACTCTACAGGTAAGCCAGGAACTTGGCGCTAATAGTCCGAACGAAGATCAGCACAAATTTAAGTTGATTGCTTACAAGCATTTTTCTTCGAGGAAGAAGCAGGAAAAAATTACCGACCCGGCTTTCTTCGTGAGTAAAGAAGGTGTAAATCTTTATACGGAATTGAAAATGGGAAACGATGGTGTTGTAAGCCATTTCGGAAATATGAAACTTACCCGCGCTGATATGAATGAATCTATCGAAACGGCCCAATTTCCCTATCTCATCATTACACCGCAGCATGGCAGTGGCGACTTTGAGAATTATATTGTATGCACTGCCGTTTATTCGAATGAAGTGAATGCAGAAACGGCAGGTCTTAGCAGAGGATTCTCAAAAAAGACCGTGGCAATGAACCCTTCTCCACCCGCATAGGATATGAGAAAATTGATTTCTGAAAGCAAGGATTTGCGGGAGAGTCCTTGGTAATATCCGCGCAAGTATTTACCATCCACCGTCTAAAGCTCGTTTTGGGAAGAGCGATTTTCTGCATTTATGATTCTTTGATTTACTAAAACGAGAAATCAAATTCCTCGACGTCTCGGCATGGCAACAGCAAACTAACCAAGCGTCGAAAAGCTTTAAGCGATACTTTGAATAGTTGAATAGCAAAGGATCCCTATAAAATTTCAATCTCTCTTTTGTGCCGGGAGTGAAATAAAAATGTAAATTACTGCTGATAAACGAGACCCAAAATGAGATACTCATGGATTACGATCTATTATTAAAAGATGCAGAATCTTTTGTATCAAAATATATGCGTAAGCATGAGAATCCAAAACTTCTTTTTCATAATCTTGCTACCACTCAAAATGTTGTCTCTGTAGCTGACCAAATTGCGCAGCATTATTCTTTGAATGAACGGGAGCTTTTTATCGTCAGGGCCGCGGCCTGGTTCTTATATGTTGGCTACTATAAAATACCCGCAACTCCCGAAGAATCAAGCGCAGAAATCGCAGCAGAATTTTTTACCAATTCAGGAGTTGAAAGCGAAATCGTTGATGCCATAAAACAATGCATTCTTGCCACGGCCCACTATGATTCTCCTGCAAATATTCCGGCGAGTATTGTCCGTGACGCTGATACTTTTTATTTGGGCTTCGAAAATTTTCCATCCTGCGATAAACTCAGACGTAAGGAATTTTCGCAGTTGAATAAATCAAATATTGATAAGAGCGAATGGAAACGAAAGACCATCCGGGAATTGGAAGCTCATCAGTATTTCACTGACTATGCTAAAAGCAGGATGGAGCTAAATGTGCAGGGCCATCTGAAAAGGCTGAAGAAAAAGAATCCTTTACTTGCCCAGGATTCCCGCCTGCCATTTGCTGCATCGGCAGAACAATCTTCGCCGGGAGTAATTTCAGAAAGCGGCAAAGAGAAATCGAAAGCACATAAGAATGATTCTTCTGCGAGAACAATAGAAACGATGTTCAGAACTACCTCAGCGAACAGCCAGCGACTGAGCAGCCAG
The DNA here is from genome assembly GCA_038258515.1 of Chitinophagales bacterium. Taxonomy (GTDB): domain Bacteria; phylum Bacteroidota; class Bacteroidia; order Chitinophagales; family Chitinophagaceae; genus Ginsengibacter. The sequence continues at coordinate 1,998 of JBBSPT010000068.1, forward strand.
GCCGACACGAAGGCTCATATCATGATCTCGGTTAACACAATAATTATTTCCCTGATGTTAGGCCTGAGGCAACTTGCACAATCGTCCAGTCTGACAGTTCCCGTCGTTGTTCTTTTGATCGTTAACCTTGTAACAATCGTTTTTTCCATCCTGGCAACGCGGCCAAATATCGCAAAGAGAAAATTTACCGGTGAAGACTTTGAACAAAACAATGTGAACCTTTTGTTCTTCGGCAATTTCTATTCTTTGGATTTCGGGAGTTACAGCAGTGCAATGCTCAATATTATGGACGACAAACAAGCTTTGCACATCACCATGTTAAGAAATTTATACGAGCAAGGCGCTGTGTTAGCAAAAAAATATAAGATGTTGAAGATTTCCTATAATGTCTTTATGTATGGACTTATTCTATCAGTTATTTTCTTTTTGCTGGCGCCAAAAATATTTTAAGAAGTCTGAAAAAAGTCGCTGAACCGGAAGGGAAAAATTAATTTTTTAATTTCATTTAAATCCCGGCCCCCAAATCCTTCTTTATGCCAGCTTACGAAATAGAGATTATTCTTAACAGACAACTTGCAGATTGTCTTTCAATCCCCGTTTTCATTATTGATACAGAAGGGAAATTAATTTTTTACAATATGCCAGCTGAAGAAGTGTTGGGCGAAAGATTTGAGGAAACCGGTGAAATGCCTGTAGAGCAATGGTCTGTGATTTTCAATCCGATGGACAAAGATAGCAGGGAGATAGCGCCGGCGGATCTGCCGCTCGTAAAAACCCTGAAGGAGAAATTACCGTATCACAAGTCGTTTTGGATAAAAAGCCTGAAGGGTGAGACTGAAAAAATTGCGCTCACCTCCTACCCGATTATCAACCGGGAAAATAAATTTTTGGGCGCTGTCGCGATGTTTTGGAAAATCGATGAACATGAAGATTAATTTATGGGGCGTTCGGGGTTCAATACAAACTTCCGGCCCGGATACGAAAAAATATGGAAGCCGCACCTCGTGCACACTGGTGTCAGAACAAAACGAACTTGTAATATTGGACGCAGGATCAGGCATCCAGGAATACAATTCAATCGGCGACGAAAATGCCCGTGTGGATGTTCTGCTTACTCACCTTCACATGGATCACATCCAGGGCCTTGGTTTTTTTGGTCCATTCTTCCAGCCGGACCGCGAGGTGCATATTTGGGGGCCAATGGCGGCCACGCAAAGTTTGCGTTCCAGGCTAAGCCGGTATCTTTCTCCACCTTTGTTTCCTGTCTTACTGCGGGATCTTCCATGCAGGATTACTTTTCACGAAATTGGTAACAGCGAATTTGAAATCGGACATTTTAAAATTCGGTCGGATTACGTGATACACCCGGGACCAACCGTTGGGTACAGAGTCACCGGCGAACATTCTGTTTTCACTTACATTCCTGATCATGAACCGGCCCTGGGTTGCAGAGCACTCATAGAAGATACCAAATGGATCTCCGGTTATAATGTAGCAACAGGCTGTGATCTGCTTTATCATGATGGCCAGTACATGAAGGAAGAATACCAACTTAAAAAAGGATGGGGCCATTCGAGCATGGAAGATGCGTTGCAATTTGCCTCTTTGTGTGAGGCCAGGCAACTCCTCATCGCTCATCACGACCCAGGTCATTCTGACGAACAACTCAATCAAATGTTCATGAATTTACATTTCGAAAACAAGTATCCGTTGAAGTATCAACTCGCTGAAGAGGGAATGGAATTTAATTTGCAATAAGGGATAATGGCAATCGCATATCCTGTAGAACTATATTGGTTAACGTTCCAGGAAACAACAAAAGGAAAACAGAATGCTGGAAGAGAAAGCGGCAGATCCTATGAATCAATCAAAGCGATCACTCGAACATCTTAAATTTACTCAATCTGAATATCTTAGATTGAATCTCAATGCCGCTGTGGTAACTGAGTTCTATAAAAATGCGCGAAGTTTGGAAGTTGTTACACAGGAACTGGGCCGCGTCGTTCCGCGATCAAACAGCACATTTCTCATGATAATTGATCAATTGTATGACCGATCTTTCAAATTCGTAGCCGCCATATTTGGTTTCAATCTCATCGAGAACGTCTAAGATTTCGTCCACTTCTTTTAATGTAACAAGTTTCAGGCGATACTCTTTTATGCCGGGAAGCGCTCTCAGGTAGTTAGTATAATGCCTGCGCATTTCATTGATCCCCACCACCGGCCCCTTCCATTGAAATGATTTCAGCAGGTGTTTCTTGCAAACCGCTACTCGTTCTTTTACAGAAGGCGGAGGCAACAAAATACCGGTTTGCAGGAAATGATTGATCTCATTAAATATCCATGGATAGCCAATTGCAGCACGACCTACCATTATGCCGTCCACCCCGTACCTGTTTTTATATTCCAATGCTTTTTCAGGAGAATCAATATCTCCATTGCCAAAAACAGGGATCGTGATCCTCGGGTTTTCCTTCACTTTCGCAATCAGTTCCCAGTTAGCTTCGCCTTTATACATCTGCGTGCGGGTTCGTCCGTGGATAGCGAGGGCTTTTATTCCGGCATCTTGTAATCTCTCTGCAACTTCTTCAATATTTTTTGTGTTCTCATCCCATCCGAGCCTGGTCTTTACTGTTACGGGCAAAGTGGTGCTTTTGACAACAGCTTCCGTCAGGCGTATCATCAATGGCACGTCCTTCAACACGCCGGCACCCGCTCCGCGACAGGCAACCTTCTTTACGGGACAACCAAAATTTATATCCAGCAGGTCAGGATTTGTAGAGTCAACAATTTTTGCAGCCATAGAGAGGCTTTCTTCATCGCCCCCAAAAATTTGAATACCGATCGGTTTCTCATAGTCGAATATATCCAGCTTCTTCCTGCTTTTAATAGCGTCCCTGATAAGTCCTTCACTGCTGATGAATTCGGTGTACATAAGATGAGCGCCATTGTCTTTGCACACGGCGCGGAATGGAGGGTCGCTAACATCTTCCATCGGGGCCAGCAGAAGGGGAAAAGCCGGGAGTTGTATATTACCTATTGAAAGCATATGTATGTTTGATGTAAAAGGTTTGCCCTTCGCGTTCCTGTTTTTTTTGAATTAAAATAAAACGTTTTTCTTGTGAACCAACTTCTCAAAGCCCACAGGTGCAACCTCTTGCCAATACTTCAAAGCAGAAAATTGGCTGTAAATTTACGCACTAAAATATTGTGATAATGAGAGTTGACAGAAATTTGAAAAACATTGGCTATCCCGCCCAGATGGGAATATTGCTGGGTTTTATTGGTGCGGGACTTATCATTGGTGGCGTTGTTTCTGTTCTCCTATGGATGATGATGACAAACAAGCCGATTTTATCGATGCCTGATGAAATGTTGAAGCCTCAATATTATTATGCGGTTATGATGATACAGGCTGTCTCCACTTTTTTTATGTTTTTCCTGCCTGTGTATTTTTTGGCCCTCTTAAGTTATCGAAAACCAATGCGTTTTATTGGATTTAATACCAACTTCAATTACCGGCAGGTGTTGGTAGTTTTGGCGATCCTGGCGCTGACTTTTCCTCTCTCAGGAGCGTTGGCAGAATTGAATAACATCATCCCTATTCCTAAACAATGGGCTTTAAAATTTAAAGCGATGGAAGATGCCCGTGCCCTGCAGGAAGCAGCTCTCATAAAAATTGACTCGTTTCCAAAATATCTCATTTCATTAGTTGTGATAGGACTGTTGCCGGGTATTTTCGAGGAGGTTTGCTTCAGGGGTGGCATTCAAAATATTTTTACCCGTTGGTTTGCAGGACCCTGGGTCGCCATCGTCTTCACTTCAGTGATTTTCAGTATTATCCATATTTCTTATTATGGTTTCCTCGTAAGATTCGGACTGGGAGTTATTTTAGGGATCTTGTTTTATTACGGAAAAAACATCTGGCTGCCAATTCTATTCCATTTCTTATACAACGGTTTGCAAGTCACGGCGCTTTATGTGATGAAACCTTTTGGAAAAGATGCACCAAAAGATATCGAACAGAACTTTCCGATTTGGGCCGGTGTCATTGCACTCGTTTTAATTGTCTACCTCTTCATGAAATTCCGGGATTATTCTGAACAGGTGGAGCAGGTGGAAGACGATTTTCCTGATGATGATTTCCATAACTGGGTAACCGCACAATCTTAAAATTTCTCATGGCGCTCGACACCGAAACTTTCCAAAAAAGAGCTTTGACAGCAATTGTTTTCGTGGCGGTCATGTTGGCCGGCTTGTGTTTGAACGCCGCAAGTTTCATCGTTCTTTTTACGATCATCCATTTTGGCTGTTGGTACGAATTGGTAAAGCTGGTTAAAAAAATAAAACCATTTTCCTGGGCTTATTTTCTTCCTTTGGGGCTTCTGTATATTACGCTCCCAATTTTATTAATCCTCATTTTCGGTTTTCCAGATCTTATTGCGGCTAACCGTCACATTGATGAATATGAATGGGCCTATTCGCCCTGGCTTCCCTGTGCGATTATTTTTTCAATCTGGATCAATGATACAATGGCTTACATCGTCGGGTCTTTTATCGGCAGGACTCCAATGTCAAAAATTTCTCCGAAAAAAACCTGGGAAGGAACTATCGGCGGTGCACTGCTGTGTGTAATCGTTATCTCTTCAATAGGAAGTGTAGCCGGTCACTTTTCAAATACAGACTGGATCATTATCGCTGCTTGCTGCGCAGTCTTCGGTACATTGGGCGACTTATTGGAGAGTAAAATAAAACGACTTGCCGGTGTGAAGGATAGTGGGAATTTTATGCCGGGTCATGGTGGATTCTTAGATAGATTCGATTCGCTCCTTGTGGCATCAATTGCCGTGGGCTGCTATTATTATTTTTACATGCAAACCCATTAAGAACCAATCTCAGCGTCTTCTTTCTCACTTTTTTATATCCGTATATTTGTATTCAAAACTGCCAGATGAATATCCATAAAGAAGGTTACAAATCTATTGCATACAGCGCTCTGGTTTTTGGCGCTGTCAACCTGATCTTCTTTTATTTTTTCAGCTCTTCCATGCCAGTTGTTTCGTGGATTGTTTTTGGTATCACTTTACTTTTATTGTTGTTTGTCATTTCTTTTTTCAGGTCACCCAGTCGAAACCACACTATCGCTCACCACCAGGTTATATGTCCTGCAGATGGCAAAGTGGTAGTGATTGAAGAAACGATCGATCCCGAGTATTTCCTGGATAAGCGCTTACAGGTTTCCATCTTTATGAGCCCGGCAAATGTTCATATCAACCGGATTCCAATGACAGGAGAAGTTTTGTACAGCAAGTACCATAAAGGCAAATACCTTGTTGCCTGGAACCCTAAGTCGTCGACGGAAAATGAACGCCATTCCGTGGTGATTAAAAGCGATACGGCAATAATTTTGGTGAAACAAATAGCAGGTGCGGTTGCAAAGCGTATTGTTAACTATCTGCGGGTGGGCGAAGTGGTGGAGCAAGGTACAGAAATGGGTTTCATTAAATTCGGGAGCAGGGTGGATGTATTGCTTCCCGCAGGAACTGGATTGAATGTGAAATTAGGACAAACAGTAAAAGGCGGTGTGACCGTGCTGGCGACTATCGATTCCATAGTTCCGAATGAAGGGCAAACGGAAGAGGCAGCCAATAATGAAATCGAAAGCGCTTAACTGCCTGAAAAATGTTGCATCAAAGAATTGATTCCAGCTCCTTTAGATGATGGATTGTGTAATTTGGCTGCAAGCGGCATTCAGCTTTGATATGATTTACAAAAATCGTATCCATTCCCGCATTGATTGCGCCCTGGATATCAGCATCAGGGTTATCCCCAATCATTATGCTTTCCTGCAGATTCCCGTTCGTTTTGTTCAATGCAAATTCAAAAATTTCCTTTTTTGGTTTCACCGAGTTGGACAGTTCCGAGGTAATAACATGCCGAAAATATTTTGAAAGATTTGAATTTTGCAACTTGCTCCATTGGGTTTTTTCGAAACCATTTGTAATGATATGGATTGAGTATTTCTTTTCCTTCAGGTATTCTAATATTTCAAAAGTGTAATCAAAAACTTTCTTCTTTGTTGGTAAAATCTCAAGAAATTGAGCGCTCATGTTTCTTGCCATCTTCTCATCGGAAATGCGGAAATCCAGGAGCGTTCTCCATATCCGTTTCCATTTCAGATCTTCACCCGTCACGAAACCTTTTTGAAACCGATCCCATAAAATAGCGTTGTGTTTTAAATAAGTGACATAGAATTCATCGAATGGGATCTTCAATCTTGGTTCGATCTCGAACATTGCATAAATCTCCGTCAGTGATTCTTTTGCGTTTGCATCAAAATCCCATAATGTATGATCGAGATCAAAAAAAAGATGGCGGTATTTTGAAGAATCGTTCTGCATTGTTATTTCAAAAAATTTTGGGGGCCAGGATTTGGAGCAAAAGAAAGTTCCGGGTTGCGTTAAGGTTTTAATTTTTAGATTTGTTATCCAACGAAATTAGAATAATGAATATTGTGATTACCGGCTCGGGCAAAGGTATTGGAAAAGGTTTGGCGGAAAAATTTGCTTCCAGTGAAAACCAGGTTTTCCTATGTTCCAGGACTGAAGAAGATCTTATAAATATTACGAAAGAAGTCAACAAAAGAAACCCGGGTGCCGTGATTAAATTCCTGGTTGTAGATCTTTCCAGGAAAGAGGAAGTTTTGAGATTTACCGATTGGATCGCAGCGCAGGGCGTAACAGTTGACATTCTCATCAACAATGCCGGACAATTTATTCCCGGCAGCGTTTACAATGAAGAAGAAGGCACACTTGAAAAAATGATAGAGATCAACTTGTACAGCGCCTATCATATAACCCGTGCGCTGCTCCCGGAAATGATGAGCAGAAAGAAGGGGCACATATTTAACATTTGTTCTATCGCTTCCCTGCAAGCCTATCATAACGGCGGCTCATACAGCATCAGCAAGTTTGCGTTAATGGGATTCAGTAAAAATCTGAGGGAAGAAATGAAGCCTTATAATATCAAGGTAACTTCCGTATATCCTGGTGCAACGTTGACTCCAACATGGGAAGGCGCGGATTTAGATCCGGGCCGCATTTTGGAAGTGAGCGACATTGTAGATATGATCTACACCGCATCCCAACTGTCACCACAGGCCTGCGTGGAAGACCTGCTTATCAGGCCACAACTCGGTGATCTCCCCTGATTGTATTGCACGATTTTTAACAGCGGCTTGTTTCTTGTTCCAGTAAATTTGTAGCTTAACGATCTGACAATAAATGATGAGACCTTTACAATCTTTTATCTCCGCATTATTGTTTTTGTTTGTCTTTGCAACTGCTGTTTGTTGTCACTCTTCCTCGTACGCACAAGTGAAATTTTCGACGATTTGTCCTGAAAAAACGATTGGTAAAAATGATTACCTGCAAATTGAATTCAGGGTGGAAAATGCCTCCGACATTCAAAATATTTCTCCACCGTCTTTTTCTCATTTTGACATTGTTGGCGGCCCAAATCAGCAAAGCGGCATGAGCAATATCAACGGAAAGATAGACCAGTATATCTCAGTGGGCTTTTATCTGAAGCCTAAGGCTACCGGCAATTTCACTATCGCGGCGGCACGGGCCACAATCCATGGTAAAAATTATTATACGGATCCAATCGATATAAAAGTTACGAACGCTTCAAATCACTCTTCAGCGAACCCTAACGGCAACATTCCATTATCACCGTTTTCAGGGTTTGGCTTAAATTTTCCGGCTGAGCCGTCCATTCATAAATTTGATGATTACATATTAAAGAAAGGAGAAAACGTAACCGAGAAAGTCCAAAAAAATCTTTTTGTAAGGTTGGACTTAAATAAAACGAATTGTTTTGTAGGGGAACCAATTGTGGCTTCCTATAAACTTTACACCAGGTTGCGGTCAGAATCTGTGGTAACCGAGGCTCCGTCTTTTAACGGATTCTCAGTCAGTGACCTTGACGTAAATACAAACGCGGTACAAACAGAAAAATTCAATGGC
>JBBSPT010000069.1:0-9903 GCA_038258515.1 Chitinophagales bacterium
AACACCGATCGACAAAGCGAGTAATTGTTGTCCAAGGCAAATTCCAAAAAAAGGCTTTTTTGAATCAAGAATTTTTTTGATTGTCTTCACCGCATATTGCATTGGCTGAGGATCACCAGGACCGTTACTGATAAAGTATCCATCAGGCTTAAAATTCTCTAATTCTTCAAATTAAGTTTCTTCTTTGAAAACTTTGATATATGCTCCTCTTTCGATCAGGCAATTCAAAATATTGGTCTTAACGCCATAATCAAGCACGGCTATCCTTATATCATTCTTTTCGTCTCCCAATAAATAATTCTCACCGGTAGAAACTTTAGAAGCCAGTTCCAACCCTTTCATTGAAGGAACTTCACCCAACATTTTCTTGAGTTTTTTTTCATCGCTGATTTCGGAGGAGATGATACAGTTCATTGCGCCATCGCTTCGCACATGGGCAACGAGAGCCCTTGTATCTATACCATCGATAGCAACGATATTTTGATCCTCTAAATATTCCTGCAAAGAATTGTCGGCAGCGAAACGGGAATATTGTCTCTCGAGATTTCTGCCGATTATTCCCTTCACTTTTACGTAACCGCTTTCCACGTCATCTTTCCTGGTCCCATAATTTCCAAGATGTACATTGTTCATGATCACTACCTGGCCATAGTAACTTGGATCTGTGAAAACTTCCTGGTAGCCGGTCATGCCCGTATTGAAGCAAATTTCTCCGGTCGTGGTGCCCGTTTTGCCAAAGGCCCGGCCATGGAAAATATTTCCGTCTTCTAAAATTAAAATCGCAGGGAGTGGGGAATGAGTTTCAGACATTTAAAAGGTTTTGCAAAGAAAAGAAAATGTGATTAAAAATATGGGGTATGAAAAAATTATTTGCTAACACTGCAATCCAAAATTTTGTCAATAAAAATCAAAAAAAATGTCCCATAAAAGGGACATTCAAATTATATATCGAAGAATAGATCATTAAACTTCTCTGCCGCCTTTTAATGTTTCCTGGAGTTCCTTTAATTCATCCCACTTATCTGCCGCTGCAAGTTCTGCCTGCTGAGGCCAGGTTGTAGCATCCAACGCATTAAAGCTGCCTTCCGATTTTTCAAGAATTTCATTCAATTCTTCTGAAGTCTTGGCCGCCAAATCAGCAAATGAATTTATTCCGGCTTCGTTTAGCGCTTCGGCTGCCTTGGGGCCAATCCCTTCCACCTTCGAAAGATCATCTTGTTTTTTTGTTGCTGATTCTTCCTTGACAGTTGCTTCCTTAGCTTCAGTCGCTGATGTAGTCTCAGTCGCTGCCTCCACCTTTGAATCAGCCGAAGAACTTTTCCTTCTACCGGCTCTTCGTGTCTTCTTAGTGGCGGTATCTTGTTCACCTATTCCTTTACCATAAATTTCATTGTAATCGACAAGCTCTATCATTGCAATCTCGGCAGCATCACCTGTTCTTTTTCCTAATTTAATTACCCGTGTGTAACCACCGGGACGGGAAGAGATTTTTGCACTGATCACATCAAAAAGCTCCTTGACAGCATCTTTATCATTCAAATGGCTAAAAACCAATCTGCGATGATGCGTAGTATTGTCTTTCGATTTGGTGATCAGGGGTTCAACATAAGGCCTAAGTGCCTTTGCCTTTGCCAACGTTGTAACGATTCTTTTGTGCATGAAAAGCTGGCAGGCAAGATTGCTTAGCAAGGCTTTTCTATGACTCGCCGTTCTGCTTAAATTATTGTTTTTGTTTCCGTGACGCATGTTGCTTTTATTTGACGTGATCCCGAAAAGTCGGGAGATTTATTAAACCCTGTACCGTGTCAGGAATTACAGGATGTGTTTTAAAATTATTCGAACAATTTTAGAATAGTTCTATATTAAACTCTCAAAATGAATTATTCATCATCAAGCTTAAGTTTGCTTAAATCCATCCCAAATCCAAGACCTCTTTCATTCAATACCTGCTCTATTTCACTCAAAGATTTCTGACCAAAATTCCTGAATTTCATGAGGTCTTCCTGCTCATACTGCACCAATTCACTTAAAGAATTAATCTTAGCCGCCTTCAGGCAATTGAAGGCCCTGACTGAAAGATCAAGATCTTCCAATGGAGTCTTTAACACCTTGCGGAGTTGAAGCGTTTGTTCATCTACGAGATCTTCTTTCTTTTCTTCTTTGTTGTCAAAAGTGATGTTCTCATCAGTGATGATCATCAAATGTTGGATCAGAATTCTCGAAGCCTGCTTCACTGCTTCTTCTGGATGAATCGTACCGTCAGTAATAACATCCATTACCAACTTTTCAAAGTCAGTTCTTTGTTCAACCCGTGTATTTTCAATGCTGTATTTCACATTCTTGATCGGAGTGTAAATAGCATCCATTGGTATGTATCCAAAATGAGAGCTTTTTTCTTTGCTTTCTTCCGCAGGCACATAACCACGGCCTTTGCCGATTGTAATTTCTATATCAAGCTTCGCGGAAGAATCCATTGTGCAAATCAATAACTCAGGATTCATGACTTCATATGAAGGAGAAGCATCCCCAATCATTCCAGCCGTGAATTCAGATTTATTCTTTAAAGACAGTGAAACTTTTTCAGTTCCTGAGTCCTGGTCTGTTTTCCTCTTGAACCGAACTTGCTTAAGATTGAGAATTATTTCTGTAACGTCTTCCGTAATACCCTTGATCGTGGCAAACTCATGATCTGCTCCGGCAATACTTATCCCAACGATCGCATAACCTTCCAAAGAATTCAACAATACTCTGCGAAGAGCATTGCCAATGGTTACGCCATACCCAGGCTCCAGCGGACGGAACTCAAATTGGGCTTCGAAATCAGTACTTTTTTGAAGAACGATTTTATCGGGTTGTACAAAATTTAAAATGGCCATTTTTTATTTTGTTTTTGGTTTATTTGAAACCGGGGTTAAAGCCCGGTTATTTTGAATGAAAACTTTTGAACTGCCGATGATCCCGGCAACAGATTATTTTACTTGCTATACAATTCCACGATAAGCTGCTCTTTGATATTCTCTGGTACACTTTCCCTTTCAGGATAAGTGATAAAAGTGCCATGCATCTCTCCTTCACTCCAGTCGAGCCAGTTGAACTTTGGGTTTTTAGGCCTGAGATTGCCAGTGATAGAGGTGTTTCCTGCGGCCTTGTCTTTCAGGCTCACAGTGTCACCGGGCTTCAAAGAAAAGGAAGGTATGTTTACGACGCTGTCATTTACCAAAATATGCTTGTGTGAAACCAACTGTCTCGCCGCCTGGCGGCTTGGAGCAATACCCATGCGGTAAACTGTATTGTCAAGACGAGCTTCCAACAATTTGATAAGATTTTCACCTGTAACTCCTTTGCGGCGTGATGCCTCGTTGAACGTATTACGGAATTGCTTTTCCAACACTCCATATGTGTACTTTGCTTTTTGTTTTTCGCGAAGCTGAAGTGCGTATTCTCCAAGACTTTTTCGCTTGCGGGCTGCACCATGCATTCCGGGAGGATTGCTGTTTTTTGTGAGCCACTTCCCGTTTCCTGTAATGGGTTCTCCGAAGATCCTGGAAATTTTTGTTTTTGGTCCTGTGTAGCGAGCCATAATTATTATAATTGATTTTTTAGTGCCGGTGGATCATCATGAAAAATCAAAAATCAATGATACACCCGTTATTAAATATATGTATGCTGAGTTGTCAACGAGCAAATGGATATAGCCCCGCCGCAGACTTCAGCATTTTATTAATCCTAAACTCTTCTCTTTTTGGGAGGTCTGCAACCATTGTGAGGTAGAGGCGTTACGTCTTTTATCATCACGATTTCGATACCAGACTGGGATAAAGACCTGATTGCACCTTCTCTTCCGGAACCCGGCCCTTTTACATAAACGTCCACTCTCTTCAAGCCGGCATCCAGGGCAACCTTTGCCGCATCTGCGGCTGCCATTTGCGCTGCATAAGGTGTATTCTTTTTAGAACCCCTGAAACCCATTTTGCCGGCAGATGACCAGGCAATAACCTGTCCTTGCTTGTTGGTCAGACTAATAATAATGTTGTTGAAACTTGCAACGATATGTGCATCTCCGTAGTTCTCGACTTTTACAACGCGCTTCTTCGACGAGGCTTTTCCACCTCCTGCTTTTTGATTAGTAGCTTTTGCCATAGTTTGATCTGATAGGTAATCTTTAAAAATTTATCCCTTCACTTTCTTTCGTGTTCGGGGAATGAATCTGCCCTCCTTCCGGCTTTTGGATATCTGGTGCTGATTCAAAAAAATACAAGCCTTTTATGGTCAGTTATTCAAAGTGAATAACTATTAATTCCTATTTCTTAGGCGCTTTCTTCTTACCTGCCACTGTCTTACGTTTCCCTTTACGCGTTCTGCTATTTGTGCGGGTGCGCTGACCACGAAGCGGTAAGCCTTTCCGATGTCTCAGTCCACGGTAACAGGCAATATCAAGCAACCGCTTAATATTTGTTTGCGTTTCACTGCGCAACGCTCCCTCAGTTTTAAACTCTGAGCTGATTACGTTCCGGATGGCTGTTTGCTCGTCATCAGTCCATTCATTTACCTTTTTGTCATACTCAACAGTTGACTTGTCCAGAATATACCTGGCAGTTGATGGCCCTATACCATATATATAGGTAAGTCCGATCACTCCCCTTTTGTTTTTTGGTAAATCTATACCGGCAATACGCGCCATATAACTTCGAAATTTTATTTTTTATATAATTATTACTCAATTCAGAATTCCAAGTTCTCCGGAAATCTTAAGCTGCAGTTTTATCCCTGCCTTTGTTTATAACGTGGATTTTTCTTGTTGATCACATACAAAACCCCCTTCCTACGGACGATTTTGCAATCAACACTTCTCTTCTTTATTGATGCCCTAACTTTCATGACTATCTTATTTTAATTAAGCTTTTGTTAAGCTTTTATTTATACCTGAATATGATGCGACCTCTTGAAAGATCGTAAGGACTCATTTCGACCCCGACCTTGTCTCCAGGTAAAATTCTAATATAATGCATCCTCATTTTTCCCGAAATCGTCGCCAATATTTCATGCCCGTTTTCAAGCTTGACCTTGAACATAGCGTTGGATAAGGCTTCCAGGATAGTTCCGTCTTGTTTGATGAGTGCTTGCTTGGCCATACTTATTTTGGGAGCGCAAAGATAAGCCTAAAATATTTAACTTTGCAAAAAGCAATCTGATAAAATCAACCCTAAAACAAAAATATGAAACCTATTTTTTTCGGTCTTATCATTGCGGTCTTGTTATTCAGCTCCTGCTCAAAAGACAACAGCAATCCAACTCCTCCCCCTCCTCCAGATAATTATGTGAATACAGCAGCGGGAAGTACCTGGAATTATAAAATTGTTGACAACACGCCCGGTACTGCAACACAGGATTATACTGTGACTTCAACGTCAAGAGATTCCACGATCAATACTAAAAGTTATCACGTGTACACCAGCACGGCAGGCAGGAATGAGTATCGTTTTCTCTCAGGACAGGATTATTTTGAGTTTGATTCTCTGCCCGCAAACCTCGGAGTGGCGATTGAAAGATTGTACCTGAAGGCAGGAACACCTATGGGAACGACATGGGAGCAAACTTTCAGCGTGCCGGTTCCGGGAACCCCGCTTTCCATTCCTGTGAAAGTGTCAAACGAAATAAAAGACATTGGAATGTCGAGAACTGTCGGCAGTACAAATTATAGCGATGTGATTCATGTATCCACTTCACTTTCTTCAGCATCCATTCCATCCGGGCTTACATCCAGCATCGATAGTTACTATGCCCCGAAATATGGTTTGATTGAAAATACAAGTGTCATTCACCTGAATTACGCAGGTATCGTTCAGGACGTTGACACCCATCTGACCCTCACATCCGCCACACTGAAGTAATCAGATTACTTCGTCGGTCAGATGAACCTTGGTCATTTCCAGGTGATGATTTTGTAGTTGGTGCACTGTGATAGGATGGAGCATTGTTCTTTTTTCATCCCGGTACCAAATTTCAAATCGGGAAAAATCTCCCTGGGAGTGAGTTAATATCCGGAAGGCCCCCTTCATGTATTTTACTGAACCATCGTCATTGACATGCTTTTGGAATTTTAGCCGCATCAGGTGATCTTCATCAAGAGTTAATGCGAACAAATCTTCCGGCTTAAACCAAAACTCCTGCACCCCATTGTAAATATTTATTTCTTTTTCGTCGTGATTAAAGCCTGTTACTTCTCCCTGCCAGGCTTGTCCATTGCTTTTCGCAAGAACATAGTCGCCAATCTTCAGGTCGTTGAATGGTATCATATTGGAATTAATTTCTTTGAATAAAAAAGGAGATTTAAAACTAAGAGAAAAACAAGATAAGACAAAAAACATTTAGCAACCTCAGCTTTAGCCGCTGCACCCAATGATCGATACAAATTTGCAGGCTGACTTTGTAATTTCTATTGCATTTGCCTTTCTGCCTGTAATGGATAAATTTGACTAACCCAGACACGTAAAGCCGCAGGATGAATCATCCCCGACTGAAAGAATTTGGCGGTACCGCAAAAAAATATTTGTCCTATTTTTGCAGCAAAGAATAGTTATGAAAAATTCGAGGCAAATTTTTACAAGTTTTATATTATTAGTAGTTATCGCTTCTCTTTACCGGATTATGCCGGGTCGTCCTTTTGGGTTCGCGCCTCAAATTGCAATGGCAATTTTTGGTGGAGCAATTATTAAAGAGAAGAGACTAGCTTTCCTTCTTCCACTTTTGTCGATGTTCGTCTCGGATGCATTGTATGAGCTTTTATTTGTCAACGGAGTAGGAAGCATTCCGGGATTCTATGATGGACAAGTTACCAACTATGTGTTGTTTGGCTCATTAACTGTTTTCGGATTTTTTATAAAAAATTTCAATGTAAAAAGTATCGCTCTTGCCTCAATAACTGCTCCAACTGCCTATTTTTTAATCTCAAATTTTCTAGTCTGGGCAAGCAGTTCGCCACTCGCCGGATTAGGAAGGCCTAAAACATTCAGCGGGCTGATAATGTGCTACAGCGATGGCCTGCCATTCTATCCGTGGAGTGTTGCGTCTACTTTTATTTTCGGCGCGGTTTTATTTGGAAGTTATTATCTTCTTATAAAAAATTCTCTCAGTCATTCGCACCGCAGGGTCAATGCGTAAAGGTTTTTACTGCTTTAAATTTTCATAGCCTTCATCGATGAGCAAATCGTAGCCATCAGCAGCGGCGGTGGCCAATTGGTCGCAACGGTTGTTCAGTACATTATCTGCGTGACCCTTCACCCATTGAAACCGGATGTTGTGTTTAGAAGACAATGCATGGTAAGTGAGCCATAGATCGCTATTCTTAATTTTACCTTTGAAATTTGTTTTCAACCACTTATTCAGCCATCCTTCCATCACAGCTTTTACCACGTAGCTGCTGTCGGAATGGATAATGATATTGAGATTCTCCTTTTTAAGTGTCTGCAAGACTGCGATCACCGCCATTAATTCCATGCGGTTATTAGTTGTCATGCGATATCCTTTGGAAATTTCTTTTCTGTGCTTTCCAAACATGAGAACTGCTCCATACCCTCCGGGGCCCGGATTTCCACGGGAAGATCCATCTGTATAAATGATGACGATATTTTTCGTTTCCAACCTAATAATTATTAGTAACTAACTTGAACGCAAGAGAGATTAATCTATACCTGGAAAACTCCTGTTTTAAATTCGGGGATAAAGGGATTGTTATTTGCCGCAGCAATATTCTCAGAGATAATCTTCCTGGTTTCTAAAGGATCGATGATAGCATCAACCCACAACCGGGCCGCCGCATAGTAAGGCGTCGTTTGCGAATCGTATTTTCCAATCATTTCCGATAATAACTTCTCTTCGTTTTCAGGCGAAATCGTTTCGCCTTTCGATTTAAGCGAAGCTACTTCCATCTGCAGCAAAGTTTTAGCAGCCTGCTCTCCACCCATGACTGCAATCTTTGCGGAGGGCCATGCGTAAATAAATCGTGGGTCATAAGCTCTTCCGCACATAGCATAGTTTCCTGCTCCATATGAATTTCCCACAACGATGGTTATTTTCGGAACCACTGAGTTTGCCACCGCATTCACCATCTTTGCACCGTCTTTTATAATTCCACTCCGTTCACTCCGGCTTCCAACCATGAAGCCCGTTACGTCCTGGAGAAATACCAGTGGAATTTTCTTCTGATTGCAGTTCATAATAAATCGTGCGGCTTTATCAGCGCTATCATTATAAATCACTCCGCCAATTTGTAGCTCACCCTGTTTATTTTTTATGTTCAGCCTTTGATTGGCGACGATGCCTACTGCCCAGCCGTCCACCCTGGCATAGCCGCAAATGATGGTTTTACCATAGTCAGCCTTGAACTGTTGAAGAGAACTGGAGACAGGCAATCCGGCATGATTGGTATTCAAACCCACAGAACTTTCGACATCAGCGGAACTCTCTCCCGGCAGCACGGAAGCATCAACAATCCGTTCGATTATTTCCACCATATCGTATGGTTTTTTATTTCCTTCGGGAAAGATGCCATACAACTCTGCCGGGTTTTTTGCCGGCAGTTTCGACTTGATCCTGTTGAAACCAGCTTTAACCGGATCTCCGATTTTACTAACAATTTTTTTTACCTGATCGAGACATTCCTCTTCCGTCTTAAACTTGTAATCGGCCACACCGCTTATCTCGGTGTGGGTGACTGCACCGCCAAGAGTTTCTGTGTCCGTTTGTTCGCCAATGGCCGCTTTCACTAAATATGGACCTGCTAAAAAAATGGATCCGCTCCCTTCAACCATCAACGTTTCGTCACTCATGATCGGGAGATAAGCGCCACCCGCAACGCAGGGGCCTAATACAACTGAAATTTGGGTAATACCCTGGGCGCTCATTTTTGCATTATTCCGGAAAACACGGCCGAAGTGTTCTTTGTCAGGAAAAATTTCATCCTGCAATGGAAGGAAAACGCCAGCGCTGTCCACGAGATAAATTACGGGCAGCCGGTTCTCCATCGCAATTTCCTGCATTCGCAGATTTTTTTTACCGGTTATAGGAAACCACGCTCCGGCTTTAACCGTTTGATCGTTCGCGAGGATGACGCATTGTTTACCACTTATATAGCCGATGCCGGCAACCGTTCCACCGGCAGGACACCCGCCAAATTCTTCATACATTTCAAAACCTGCAAAGGCGCCTAACTCAATGAATGGGCTATCCTCGTCCCGTAAATATTCTATCCTCTGCCTGGCCGTTAGTTTGTTTCTTTTCTTTTGCTTTTCTATCGCTTTCTTCCCCCCGCCAATCTCAATTACATCCACCAATTTTTTCATGTGGCTGATGGCAAGCTTCATGCTATCTTCATTCTTATTAAACTCTATGTTCATAATGATTCCGCTATTGATCAAAACTAATCCATTAAATTTGACTTCAAACACCACTTAATTATTTCACAACAGTTCTCCTATGTCTTTTCTCCGGTTCTTTAAATCACTATCGCGCAAGTTTCTAATGATCACCGGGGGCATCGTTGCCGCACTCATAGTTGTGTTTTTTATTTGGCAACATTACAAGTATAAAGTAGCGAACGAAACCATAGCTACGACTCTCGCTAACAAGACAGATAGCCTCTACAAACTTACTTATGACTCCATTCATTTCGATGCAATTTTAGGCACAGCTTATCTCAAGAACATCCATATCGTTCCTGACACTGACCGGGTAAATAAAACAAGCTTTGCTGATCAACCTTACTGGATGCTGGATATCAAGGTTGCTTCTTTGCTGGTGACGGGAGTAAAGACAGACAAGGCATTGCTCGGTTCTCAATTGGTTGGCGATTCATTGATGATCGAAAACCCCGTAGTGACAATTTACATTTTGAAAAAATTAAAA
>JBBSPT010000070.1:0-9874 GCA_038258515.1 Chitinophagales bacterium
ACTCTTCCGTTTTCAACGAACAAAGTATAATACCAGTGTCCATTCACGTCTTTTTCCCAGCCATAATAATCTTCACGCATCGTAAAGGCAGAGGGCTTCGGTTCCTGGAACTTAAAGCCCATGCGCTTTTCAACCTCTTCTTTGAATTTATCTACACCCATTTTATCGAGTGTATATTTTATTCTTGCCTGCTTTCTGTCAACACGATCTCCATAATCCCTTTGCACCGTAACTATTTCATAGATGGCTTTAAAAGTGTTTTCTCCGGCTTCAACAAAACCTATTTCGGTTGCCAAACGTGCGTAAGTATCTGGGTTGCCAAATGTAAATGCAAGGCCACCACCTACGGCAAAATTGAAGCCCACAAGTTTGTTGTTTTCAATGATAGCAATCAAGCCGAGGTCATTTCCAAATACATCTATATCATTGTTAGGCGGAATGCAAATTCCTATTTTAAACTTGCGCGGCAGGTAAGCATCTTTGTATAGCGGATCTTCCTCCAGCTTCTTGTCAACTATTTTTTCTTCATCAAGCCATATCTCATAATATGCCCTGGTTTTGGGTTTCAGGAGAGTACTTATCTCATCAGCATAAGCAAATATTTCTTCATGAATTGGCGACTGTTTTGGATTGGGGCTACAGGTTACATTCCTGTTCACATCACCACATGCGGAAATGGTATCAAGATGCACCTCGTTAAATATCTTATGAGTTGGTTTCAATTTTGATTTATACACGCCATGCAATTGAATAGTTTGACGTGTTGTAATCTTGAGTTCATCTGTCGAATTTTTACCTGCAATGTCATTCAATGCTAACCATTGTTCTGAGGTTAAAATGCCGCCCGGCATACGCAGCCGTATCATGAATGAGAACAGCCTCTCCAGCTTTTTCTGCGCTCTTTCTTCTCGCCGGTCACGATCGTCTTGTTGATACATCCCATTAAACTTCATCAGCAGCGTGTCTTCTTCCCGCATGGCTCCTGTTATCTCATCATGTAAGCTTTCAACGATCGTTCCCCGAAGGGCATCTCCTTCAACTTTTACTCTTTCTAATAATGGTAAATTCTGTGTACCCGACATATTTTTCTAATTGAATATTTGTTTATTGATTATTGATCATTTTCTTTTTAATACACATCAGTAACATATCTTCCGTCTTCTTTTAAATCGTCAAGATATTTTTGAGCGTCCTCTTTCGATCTTTCACCAAATTGCTCAATGATCTGAAGAAGCGTAAGCTCCACATCAACGCTCATCGGATCTTTCGCACCGCATATATAGACATAGCTGCCTGCATGAAGCCACTCAAAAATTTCATCACCTTTCATCATCATCTTATGTTGTACATAAATTTTTTCCTGCTGATCGCGTGAAAATGCGAGGTCTATCTTGGTAAGCGCTTCTGTTTCTACCCAGCTTTGCAGTTCTGCCTGGTATAAAAAATCAGTAAGAAAATGCTGATCGCCGAAGAACAGCCAGTTTTTCCCGGAGGCGCCTGTGGCATCTCTTTCAGCAATAAACGAACGGAACGGAGCAATCCCTGTTCCCGGCCCAATCATAATAATATTTTTGTCTTCCTCAGGCAAACGAAACCTGTTATTAGGATGAATATAAAATGACAATTCGTTATCTTCATTAAGCAATGATAAAAATTCAGAAGCCAGTCCATATTTGGCCTCACCATTTACAGCAAAGCAAGTTTTAGCAACAGTTATATGAATTTCTCCGGGATGCGCTTCAGGTGAAGATGCGATAGAATATAGGCGCGGGGCAGTGGGCTCCAGGATTTTTATAACCTCTGTAAATTCCAATTCATCTTTCACAGGATAAATTTTCAAAAGATCCAGCAAATCAATCTTTGTTTCCGGGATGTCCTGTTGTAAAACGGTGGCATATTTTTTTACTACCCGTTCAGGTAAATGAACGATGTTTAATTTTTTATGGAGCAGATCATAAACAGTAATCAATTCATTTTTATAGTCGATATTTTTTTCGGGATCGATGCCGGTTATTGAGATGATCTGATCTACAATTTCCTTTTTATTTTCCGGGATTATACCAAGAGAATCGCCCGGCTGATAGGCCACATCTTCGGCTTCAATTTCTATATGATTGGTTTCTTTCAGGCTTCCAATGTCATTTAAATTAATGTGTGCTAATATTTTTCCGGTGTAGACTGTTCTGCCTTTTTGTTTTTTGGCAACAACCACCTGAGGCGCTGCTACGCTGCTTCCTGCACTTTCATTCAGCGTGGTAAAAACGCGGCTGAGCCATTCTTCAGCCTCGGTTTCGAAATCCACATCGCATTTTCCAATAGGCGAAATTCGATTGGCGCCAAGTTTGGTCAATTGCTGATCTACATCTTCACCGGCTTTGCAAAACAGTGGGTAAGAACTATCTCCCAGCGCCAGGATGCTGTATTTTAGTTTGGGAAGATTCGAACAGTTCTGATGAACATGATCATAGAATTTTCTCGCTGATGCAGGTGGTTCGCCATCGCCATGTGTGCTGATAACGGCTAAAAAATATTCTTCTTTGGTAAGATCATTTAGTTTGTATTGATCCAGGCTCTGCACTTTAGCATGGATCCCTTGTTTTTTTGCCTTGGCGGCAAAAGTAGTGGCCAGTCTTTTTGAATTGCCCGTTTCAGTTGCATAAGCAATCGTTATTTTGCTGACGGTACTTTTAATTTCGGCAGCCGATTCTATTGAGCCTTGTCTCGAAAGAATTCCATTGAGATAGCCGTTCACCCAAACTAATTCATCGCGGGTGGCAGCATCAATAAATTCCTGTAAAGTTTTTAGTTTGCTTTCAACTAACATTTGCGTAGATGTTTTCTTTTTGATGTAAAGAGTTGGGAATATTTTTCACGGGTTTAAAATAGTGTGTATCTTTTTTGCTGTTTTCAAGCCAGGTGAATTTTTCATGAAGCGAAACGACTTTGCCAATAATTACAAGAGAAGGTGAAATAAATTTTTTGCCCTGCAGTTGTTTTCTATAATCATATAAATTACAGATGTGTATTTTTTGCAGTGGCGTTGTTGCCTGTTCAGCCACCGCCAGTAATTTATCTTCATGAATATTGTTAGCCGTAAGTTTTTCAACTACGCTATCAAGCGTTTCAGATGACATATAGAAAACCAGGGTGTCATCGCTGTTCGCAAGTTCTCTCCAGTATTCCTCAGAAACGATATCAGATTTATAATAGGTAAGAAAACGAACAGAGGTAGCATAGCCTCTTGCCGTCAACGGTATTCCTGCGTATGCAGCCGCTCCTAATGCAGCGGTGACGCCGGGTATAATTTCGTAAGAAATATGATGGGCTGCTGCCGTCTCCAGTTCATCCAGGATATTTGAAAATATCGAAACGTCTCCTCCCTTTAATCTCACCACCAACTTTCCGAGCAGGCAGTGATGCACGATAAGTTCATTTATGGTTTGTTGCGGAGTAGATACTCCACGCCTGCATTGCTTTCCTACGTAAATAATTTGGGCATTGCTATTTGCATAAGCTTCCAAAATCTCTTCGCTTACAAGCCGGTCCGTTAATATCACATCGGCCTGACGAAGATATTTTACCGCTTTCATGGTGATAAGATCCGGATCGCCCGGACCTGCTCCCGCGATAATTAATTTTCCATTTTTCAAGTCTCGGTTCATTAGTAGTCTACTTATTTAGTAGGGTTTATGTTCAAAAAAATTTAGTGTTCCTATTGAATCATGCAGGCCCCGACTGTTACGCAGCTTGTTTCATCAATGAGAATTGCTCCTCCGTTTTCTCTTAGCTTTTTATACGAGTCGATGGCAATCGGAGAAGCCGTTTTAATGTTGGCCTTCACTATGTCATTGAGCCCTGCTTTGTCTGCTGAAAAATCTTTTTTCAGCGTATTTACATCGAGTTTGTATTCTATTTCATTCACCACACAACGCACCACCTGGCTATTGATTTGTAAGAAATATTTATTCCCGGCCTGTAGTGGTTTGTTTCCCATCCAGCAGACAACTGCTTCAAATTGCCGTTCTACCATCGGTTGATTGTCCGGATGCACGATCATATCACCACGACTGACATCGATATCATCTTCAAGATGCATCACGATACTTTGCGGTGCAAATGCTTCTACTATTTCTTCTCCGGCAATTTCAATTGCTTTAATCGTCGTTTCTACTCCTGATGGCTGCACAATTACTTTATCTCCTTTTTTATAAATGCCACTAATTATTTTTCCCGCATATCCCCGGTAATCATGCAGGTCTGCAGCTTGCGGACGGATTACAAACTGAACCGGAAATCTTCCATCCTGCAGGTTAATATCTGATCTCACTTCCACATTTTCTAAAAGATGCAGGAGTGACTCTCCTTTATACCATGAAAATTTTGATGATTTTTCAACGATGTTATCGCCGTTCAATGCACTGATGGGAATATATTGTACGTCTTTCAACTCGAGTGATTCAGCTACTTTTTGATAATCAATTACGATGTTGTTGTACGCGTCCTCTGAATGATCGACGAGATCCATTTTATTTATTGCAACAATTATGTGAGGAATATTTAGCAGCGAAGCGATGATGGAATGTCTGCGTGTTTGCTCAACTACACCGTTCCTCGCATCAATTAAAATAATAGCCAATTCTGAATTGGATGCACCTGTAACCATGTTGCGGGTATATTGGATATGCCCCGGCGCATCAGCGATTATAAACTTTCGTTTGGGTGTTGAAAAATATTTATAAGCTACGTCAATCGTAATTCCCTGTTCGCGTTCTGCACGCAATCCATCGGTCAATAATGCAAGATCAATTTCTCCATTGCTTTTGTTCTTGCTTTGTTTTTCTATTGCCGCAAGCTGGTCTAATAAAATAGATTTGCTGTCATAGAGCAATCGCCCGATCAAAGTGCTTTTGCCATCGTCAACGCTTCCCGCAGTTATAAATCTTAGTAAGTCCATGTTTGTATTCTATGATTATTTATGACCGTTGTTTTTAAAAAAATCATCTAATGTTGCAGTTACTTTTTGTTTAAAAATATCCTCCCTTTTTTCTGTCTTCCATTGCTGCTTCCGAAACCCGATCATCGATTCTTGTTTCACCTCGCTCGCTCGTTTTTGTGGCAATTATCTCATTGATAATATCATCAATCAGGGTAGCATTTGATTCCACGGCTGCGGTGCAGGTCATATCGCCAACAGTTCTGTAACGAACGCGTTTTGTCATAATCACATCTGTTGCTTCTAACTGGATATATTCTGAAAAAGCCACCAGTTGTCCTTCGTGGTTTAACACTTCCCGCTCATGGGCAAAATAGATGGAGGGCAATTCAATTTTTTCTCGCCGGATATAGTTCCAGATGTCTAACTCAGTCCAGTTGCTTATAGGGAAAGCCCTGACGTTTTCGCCTTTATGAATTTTGCCATTATAGGTGTTCCACAATTCGGGTCTTTGTAATTTTGGATTCCATTGACCAAACTCATCCCTCACGGAAAATATTCTTTCTTTGGCCCTGGCTTTTTCTTCATCTCTTCTTGCCCCACCAATTAACACATCAAATTTAAATTCATCGATAATGTCCAGCAGTGTGTGTGTTTGCAGTGCATTGCGACTATTAAATTTTCCTTTCAGTTCTGTAAGATTTTTTTCTCTTATCGTGTCTTCGACTTTTCGTACGATTAATTTTTCATTAATTTCTGTCACAAGTTTATCTCTGAAGTTAAGGGCTTCAGGAAAATTGTGACCTGTATCTATATGAACAAGAGGAAACGGAAACTTTCCCGGACGAAATGCTTTTAGAGCAAGATGAACGAGAGTTATAGAATCTTTTCCGCCGGAAAATAATAATGCAGGCCGCTCGAATTGTCCCGCTACTTCACGCATTATGTGAATAGCCTCTGACTCCAGTTGCCCCAAATAATCCAAATAGTATTTCGTATCCATTTTATTTACCATTCTTTTTTAATCAACAACATGAACGTGTAAACCACATTCTTTTTTTGCATTGTCTTCCCACCACCAGCGGCCGGCTCTAAAGCTTTCGCCTGGCCTGACTGCCCTGGTACAGGGTGCACAACCAATACTTACAAAACCTTTATCGTGCAAAGGATTGTAAGGAATATTATTTTCGTTGATATAATGCTTCACTTCCTCTGTTGTCCAGTGAAGTATAGGGTGATATTTTATAACCTGGTTCACCGGATCCCATTCCACCTGCGGCATATCATGACGGTTTTCTGAATGTTCAGCACGCAGTCCTGTGATCCAGATTGCATTTCCATTTAATGCCCGCTTTAATGGCTCAACCTTTCGAATGTAGCAACAGGCTTTCCTGTTCTCCACAGATTCATAAAATGAATTGGGTCCTTTTTCAGCAACAAAGTTTTCAAGTAAGGAACCATCGGGATAACAGGCTTTGACCCTGGTATGATAGGTTTCGTTGGTGGAATTCCAGACGGAATAAGTTTCGGTAAATAGTCTTCCTGTATCTAAGGTGAAGATGCTGATAGGAAAAGAATTGCTCAAAATTTTATGCGAAATAAGTTGGTCTTCAAAACTAAAGCTTGTTGAGAAGGTCACCTGTCCGGGAAATTCACTTGAAAGCTCCTGGAAAACTTCCTCAATCGTTAGTTCATTAACCTGTCGTTGTATGTGGGGAATTTGAGTTTGCAAAGGATGCATTTTTATTTCGAAGTTGTGTTATAAGTGAAGCCTGATAGAAGGCCGTGATTATGATGGCGATAAATAGAGATCAACAACAACTGTGTCGAAAGCGAATGCACATAAACTTCATTACAGGTAATTCTTTTAATAAAAGAAAAATTCAATTGTCTACAACAAAGGTAGGGTATTCATAAAATAAATCACAGGTTGTGAAAAGTTTTTTTCCGGCGGCAATCATGCCATCCTTTGGCCGAAGTATCGTCAATCGCATAAAACCCTTTGCTGCGTAGCACTTCACTTTTATTCTATTGTGTTGCCGGTAGTATTTATCCGGCTATTTTGTTGCCGGATGAACAGTATTTTAAAAAAAGATGGGCGAATCAAAAATCAATATTCTCGCTTACTGTTGGGCCAGTGAGATCCTTAACTGCATTCCTACTCTCGTATCCACGGTAGGTGGAGAAGAAGAGATGTAGGGGTTCACACGTCGTTGATCGAAATAAAATTTGATATTGATCCTGTTATTCAGATAATAGTCAATCGTTGGGCTGAGCGTGATTTCCTTACTTCCGTTCGTTGCAAATGCACTGTTCTGGTCGAGCCTGCTATTTGAAGTGACATTGTCCCGGATCTTTACATCAACCCTGAAGTTAATTTCATTGTCGAGTTTCTTCGTATCGGCCTTGGTAAATGGAATTTTAAAAGGCAGTTTTAGTCCGCGCTTGCGGAAGCCTCCTCCGAAAGTATATTCGGTGGAGCGCACTTCACTCAATTGATAATCGATCAAACTAAGACTTAACTGCCTTTGCTTGGTGTATTCAAATTTCAAAGAGAGCTGGTTTGTGAAACTCATATCGATGCCGACCAACGGAGCAAATTGCTCCTGGATCGTAATATTCGGAACCAGGAAAAATGGAATGTAATTACTTGAAACAGTATCAATGAAGGAGGGATATCCAAATCTTGATACATCACGGTAGTAAAGAGCAGACGTAAAACTATTCATACCAAGGCTCGCATTATAAGCATGTGACAATGAAAAATTAGTAAAGATTTTATCAAGACCCTGTACGCGGCTCAATCCGTTGTAGGTTATCCTCCAGTTCGGTTTTGGGATGATCGAACGGAAAGGATTGCTTTTTATATTTGAATTATTTTGTTTTATCAACGAGACCTTTTCGGGATCCTGCCCTGTGTAAGCTGCGATGAACGCAGGCACCAGCACATCAACAGCATAACGGCCGTAACCCAGCGCATATCCATCAGCTCCAACCGGGTTGCCCGAAAGTTTATTGTAAGTGTTATTGCTTCCCAATCTTTTTGACAATACCGACCTGTAGTCCTGGAATTTCAGAAATGTTGCCGATACCTGGTTTGGATTGTATTTTTCAAACAACGTATTGAATGCGATATAGCTCACATTGAACCCGCCGCCAATGTAGGGAGTGAGGTGTGCGAAATGATCGCCCGTGCCGGTGGTATCTTTAAATGTTTCAGAATAGTTTTTAGTAAATGTCTTATCAATATTTACATCAATCGTCAAATCCCGTACGGGCTCGAGCTGAGCTGAGATCGCTAATCGCTGATCAAAATTCTGTACAAAGAGATCATTGAACAATGAGTCTTTTGTTATCAAGCCGCGTCTCGCCGCATTGTTAAGCCATGCGCTATCGGGCTGTTTACCCAAAATAAAATCAAAGCCGGGAGCCATGCTTCTGAAGTCCTGTCCAAAATGTTGAGTGCTGTCGGTATATCCCGGCAATCTCGTGTTGCTGTTTTGAGAAAATGTTGCATTCGCGGATTTGATGCTCGTAAGCAACTTGCCAAAAATCCTCACGACACCGGGTAATTCCGGCAATGCATTTGGATTTTTCGCCTGTGCCTGGGTTTTGGGATTCCGGCGGGTAGTGTCAGTTTGATTTTGTTGTGAGGAATCATTTTCATTCCGTTGTCTTGGTTGATCAAGCGCTCTCAACCATTTTGATTTTCCATAGAGTCTTGTAAAATCAAGTTGGAAATTTGCCTCTTCCTGCTGTCCGTTTTCCAAAAAATTTCCAAGATTCACGGCCAGCCTTGACGCACCAATCCACCTGTAGTTTGCAGAATAGCGCAACCTTAAAGTTGTCCAGTCAGTTAAAGGAAATTTGTTTAGGGGAACGTTGTATGAAAAGTTGATGGATTGATTGAATAAAGTATTTCTTCCGCCTCCAAAAAAGTTTTCTTTTACCGTATCTTTTTTTGCCTTCGTATCCAGGCGTCCGTACGGCTCATCTATCCTTGCATTATTTATAGCTGAATAATCAATGTTCAATGAGCGGGTAATATCCCACCGGAAAATATAACTCCTGTCAAAAGTGAAATACTTGTCGAAAGTTTCCGGTATTACATATTTGTCTTCCCCAATGCTCCTTGGTTTGATAACACCAAACTGCCTGAATACATCTGCCTTAAAGGTTAATTGCGACGGTATCGGGTTGACATTAAAATCCTTAACGAGATCGAACCAATGTGTCTTGGTTTTCTTGAAAAGTTTTTTGAAGGGTTCAAAAAACTTCGGCTGCGGCGCATAATTGTATCCTATTCCACCTCGCTGCTTTGTCACATCGTTGTATTCTATCAGTGGATTGTGGGCGGAAATTTTTGTAAAAGAATAGCTCAGGTCAAGGTTTTCTATATCCCATGGCATTGGCTTTTTGT
The DNA here is from genome assembly GCA_038258515.1 of Chitinophagales bacterium. Classification (GTDB taxonomy): domain Bacteria; phylum Bacteroidota; class Bacteroidia; order Chitinophagales; family Chitinophagaceae; genus Ginsengibacter. The sequence goes on from JBBSPT010000070.1 coordinate 9,354, forward strand.
TGCCTGTTCTGTTCTTATGAACATTTGTAAAGCTGATCGTTTTCGTAGAAGTGAAATCGACAGCTTCCTTCCTGATAGAGTCACGCTGACTGACAGGTGCATTCTTTATTTTCTGTTTTAAATTCAAGTCCAGGTCAAACGGATCATACTCCGGAGTGCTGATCGATTCGGTAAGGCTTGCATAAAAAGGAATGGAAATAGCGGCGCTTTCCGGAAGCAATTTACCGAGTTCAAGATTTGCGGCTGCATCAAATTGTACGAAATAATCTTTGAATCGCTCGTTCAATCTCTGTTCGAGTGTTCCAAATCCATTGCTGTGAGTATTTGCGGAGATCGAAATGGTACCCAGATCTGCGAGATTAGCGTCAATCCTTGCAAGACCGGCCCAGCCACCTTTTTCGTCAAGGGAGGAAAGTCTTAATTCATTGAACCAGATTTCACCGCAAGCTCCTTCAACATTATCATTTCTTACTCCCATCAAAATTCCTTTGATTTCACCGAGATTTGGGTTACCCATGATG
>JBBSPT010000071.1:0-9863 GCA_038258515.1 Chitinophagales bacterium
TTCTGTTTTATAGAACTTTCCTCCTTTGGCAATATAATTGTTGATTGTGTGGATAGTTTTTTCGCGGAGTCCGAGTCTCTTCCATTCAGCCACAGATGCTGTATTTGGATCAAAATAAAATTCTTCGTGCGGCAGCGCTTCAAATCGGGTTGCCGGAATTGCTGACCCGTCATTGAAAGAAGTTTCAGATTCGTAAACATTTTTCGTTTGGTGGGTTGAGTCGGTCTTTTTTACCTTTAGTAAAGCAATTTCAGATGCAAATTCTGATTGGTCATATTTTTTCTCTTTTGCAAAAAAATTGCAGACGTATGGAAGAAAGACAATTGATAAAATGATGCACATAACGAAGAACACACCCTTCCTCTCTTTGTTCGTAAAAGTGAAATAATCGCGGATGAAATCTCGCCACATGTTGTCTGTTTCGGAGTAAAATAGGAAAATGTTTGCACGAATGCAACCCGCGTGACTATACGCGAAGTTTCAGTCCATCAAAAGAAAGATGCACATTTCCAGGTAGCTCAGCGCTTACTTCTTCAGTGGTGCCAAGTTGATGGCTGATGTGGGTAATGTATCCCTGGGGAATTTGAAGTTCTCCAAAAATATTTAATGCTTCAGGCAGCGAAAAGTGGGAGATATGTTGAGTTTTTCGCAACGCATTCAGCACAAGAATTTCTGATCCTTTGATTTTATTTTTTTCCTCATCTTCGATTCTGTTGGCATCCGTGATATAAGTGAACTTTCCAAAACGAAAACCGAATACCTTCATTTTTAAATGATGCACCAGGATAGGGGTGACAGGAATGTCTCCAACTACAAAAGATTTACCGTCAATGCTGTGAAGCGTAACACTTGGGACGCCGGGATATTTTTTATCCTGGAAGATGTAAGGGAATTCGCGCCTCAGTGCATCCTGTGTAATTTCGCTGGCATACACATCCATTGGCTTTTTTTGAAAATAGTTAAAAGCCTTTACATCATCCAGCCCGGCAATGTGATCTTTGTGCAGGTGCGTGAAGAGAACTGCATCCAATTTCGTAACATGTTCTTTCAGCATTTGTGTGCGAAAATCAGGAGTGGTATCAACAACCAGGGTTGTTGTTTTGCTTTGAACAAGTACACTGCTTCTTAGTCTTTTGTCTTTTTCATCAGATGATGTGCAAACCACGCAATTACAGGCGATCATGGGAACACCACTGCTGGTGCCCGTACCGAGAAATGTGATGGTTAAAGGAGGAGAGATCACCATTCAAAGCTAAAAAAAATAATGAGTTTCATGGCAGCTTACAAAGTATTGTTAGCCGATTCGTTTTCTGATATTAACCGTTCATACATTTTCTGCGATTCCGATGTAAGCAAGTCCTGGTTAATTTTTATAAGAGGAATAAGATCTATCAAGGTGTTTATTCTGCCCTCGGTGGTTAAAAATTTATTCAGCACAACTACTTTCTTTTCTTCCAGAATACAATAGCCACTCTGAAAAGAGCCTCGCTCATACCTAACTATATAGCCACATTCTTCTAAAATGTTTTCGAGCTTTTTCAAATTTGCAGGATTGTATTTCATTGTAATGATAAAGAGTTTTTGAGAAAATGAACAAGTCTAAAACGAACAAAAATATAATGTCAGGTGGCAGACTTACTGCTCATTCGTATTACAGGGATGATCATTTCTTCAAGGCTTACACCGCCATGTTGAAAAGTGTTACGGTAATAATTTGCAAAATGGTTATAATTGTTTGGGTAACATAAATAACCATCTTGCCGAGCAAAAATAAATGAAGAATTTACATTGGGAACCGGGAGACCTGCCTGCCGGGGATCGCGAAATGCAAGCACCTCTTTTGGATCATAATTAAGATTTCGGCCGTGCTTGTACCGCAGGTTTGCAGTTGTTTGTTTGTCGCCAACAACTTTCTGCGGAGAATTCACCCGCACACTTCCATGATCGGTTGCGACGATCAAATTGATTTTCTTGTCAGCGATTTTTTTCAAGGCCTGGTGCAAAGGCGAATGTTCAAACCAAGATGCGGTAATGCTTCTGTAGCTCACCTCGTCGGCTGCAAGTTCCTTTAGCACTTCCATTTCTGTTCGTGCATGACTTAACATGTCCACAAAATTATACACAATAATATTGATATCATTGCTCATGAAATTGTGTATGTTGTCAACCAGCTTTTGAGCATCCTGGTGATTCGTGATCTTGGTATAAGAGTACCTAAGGTCTTCTTTTTTTAATCTTTTTAATTGTGCTTTAAAAAATTCTTCCTCAAATAAATTTTTACCACCGTCTTCATCATCATTTTTCCAATCAGCAGGAAATTGCTTCTCTATCTCAACCGGCAGAAGGCCTGCGAATACAGCGTTCCGGCTATATTGTGTTGCCGTGGGTAATATGGAGTAAAAAGTTTCTTCTTCATTTATCCTGAAATTTTCTGCGAAGAGTGGTTGTATGGCTTTCCACTGATCGAACCTCAAATTGTCAATCAAAATAAAAAAAGTGGGGACGCCTTTTTCCACATGGGGGAAAACTTTATATTTCATCAGCGTATGACTCATGATAGGCGATTCCGCAGCAGGGTTAGTGACCCAGTTAGAATAGTTTTTCGAAATAAATTTAAAAAATTCAGTATTGGCCTCACTTTTCTGAGACTGCAACACTTCAACCATTTCAGGGCTATCGCTTTTTTTCATTTCCAACTCCCAGTACACGAGCTTTTTGTAGATTTCCATCCATTCGTTATGATCCGGGTTGTTATTAAGCGCCATAAAAAGATCCCTGAACTGCTGCTGGTAAGTCGAAGTAGTTTTTTCGGCAACAAGTCTCCGGTTGTCAATTATTTTTTTGAGCGAAAGCCATACCTGGTTTGGATTCACCGGCTTAATGAGGTAGTCAGTTATCTGCGATCCAATGGCCTCATCCATTAAATTCTCTGTTTCATTTTTCGTAATGAGAACAATAGGTACGCCTGAATTTATTTCTTTGATTTTCTGCAAAGTTTCAAGGCCGGTGATACCCGGCATACTTTCATCGAGCAATACCACATCTACAAAATTTTCCTTCACATATTCGATGGCATCGAACCCATTACTCAACGAGGCAACATCATAACCTTTGTTTTCTAAAAACATGATTTGGGATTTCAGGCTTTCCATTTCGTCATCTACCCATAAAATTTTTGCTGCGTTCATTTATTTTTTTTAGCCGAAAATCGGAAGTGAAAATTGTTGCCCGTGAATCTCGCTGCAAGCTTTCCGGGGCGTCTCACAAATGTAAATTATTCCCTACCCAAAAATTATCTTTGTGTTACTGCCCCTTCATTTTAACAATTAAATAAATGACTTTAAGAAAAATAATCAACGATCCTGTGTATGGTTTCATAACGATCGATGATGACCTTGTGTATAAAGTTATTTCACATCCCTGCTATCAACGGTTGCGGCGGATTCATCAGATGGCCATGGCGCAGTTGGTGTATCCCGGGGCAGTGCATACCAGGCTGCAACATTCTTTGGGAGCTTACCATCTGATGTGCAATGCGCTTACCGAGCTAAAAGATAAAGGAGTTGTGATTACGAAAGAGGAGGAACGTTTTGCAAAAATTGCTGTTCTACTTCACGACATTGGACATGGTCCTTACTCTCATGCGTTGGAGCATGTATTAGTTTCAGGGGCCAGCCATGAAGAAATTTCCATTTTACTTATGATCAAGATGAATGAGGAGATGGAAGGAGCGTTGCAAATGGCGATTGATATTTTCACCGACAGGTATCCAAAAAAATTTCTTCACCAGCTTGTAAGCGGACAGCTCGATGTCGACCGAATGGACTATTTGATACGTGATAGTTTTTTTACGGGTGTCAGTGAGGGTGTTATTGGTTATGACAGAATAATTAAAATGTTGGCGGTTCACAACGGTGAGCTCATGATAGAAGAAAAGGGAATATATTCTATAGAAAAATTTTTGGTTTCCCGCAGGTTTATGTACTGGCAGGTTTATTTGCACAAAGCAGTGTTAGGCGCTGAAAAAATGATGATCAATATTTTGAAAAGAGCCAGGGAAATTCACGCAAAGGCTGCATCAAAAATATTAAATATTTTTCTCGACAAATCCTTCCCAGCGGCTGGAATTGAAGCCCACCTTGACGATTATTGTTTACTCGACGATTTTGATGTGACGTCATCAATAAAAGAGTGGATGTCGCATCCTGACAAAGTCTTGTCTTTGCTATGCAGGAATATAATTAACAGGAGATTACTGAAAGTTCAATATTCCGGAGCGCATTTTTCAGAAACGGAAGTCGGCGAAAAAAAAATCAACGTTATGAAAAGTCTGGGTTTAACCGCAGAAGAAGCAGGCTATTTTGTTTTCACGGGTGAAGCCGTAAATAAAACCTACAGTATCGAGGAAGAACACATCAATATTTTGTTTAAAAATGGGAAGACAATAGATATCTCCGAAGTAGATAATGCTCTCATAAATCAAACATTATTTGGCACGGTAAAAAAATTTTACATTTGTTATCCGGACTTGGAAATTAACTAAAATTATTCTTTTAATTTATTTATTTTGACCCGGTTTATTTATATCAAATGCAATTCACAGCGAAAGAAATAGCAGGGCTTATTGGCGGACAGATCGAAGGCGATCCGGAGGTGAAAGTATCTTCATTTGGGAAGCTTGAAGATGCGGTTGAGGGTCAACTTGCCTTTCTTGCAAATCCAAAATACGAGGACTTTTTATATTCTACGAGGGCTTCCGTGATTATAGTTAATCTCTCGCAGCCGGTAGAGAAAAAGGTGGACGCCACCCTTATACGGGTACCGGATGCTTACTCCGCCTTTGCAGTGATCTTAAGCGTGCAAGAAAAAATAAAAACGGCTAATTGGACTGGTGTGCAGCAACCTGTCTACATTTCTCCCACAGCTAAGATGGGTGATAATATTTTTATAGGAGCTTTCACTTATATCGGGGAGAACGTGAAAATTGGAGATAATGTGAAGTTATTTCCGCAGGTATATATTGGCAATGATGTGGCCATTGACGATGGCACAATTCTTTTCCCCGGGGTAAAAGTTCATCATGATTGTGTACTTGGAAAAAATGTAACGGTTCATTCCGGCGCTGTAATCGGAGCCGACGGATTTGGCTTTGCACCTCAGACTGATGGCAGCTTCAAGAAGATACCGCAGATAGGAAATGTCATTGTTGAAGACAATGTGGAAATAGGAGCAAATGCTACGATTGATCGCGCAACTATTGGAGCAACGATCATAAAATCCGGAGCGAAGCTCGACAACCTCATCCAGGTGGCCCACAACGTGGAAGTGGGAAATAACACAGTAATTGCAGCTCAGGCAGGTATAAGCGGAAGCACAAAAATCGGAAACAATGTAATGATTGGTGGCCAGGCCGGGATCGTCGGACATCTGCAGATTGCCGAAGGAACTAAAATAAATGCTCAAAGCGGCGTTAGTAAATCCATTAAAGTTCCCAATACTGCCGTCACAGGCTCACCGGCCTTTGATTATTCGCTTGCATTAAGAAGCCAGATTCTAAGCCGGAATCTTCCGGAACTTGAGAAACGAATTACTGATCTTGAACAACTAATTGAAAAGCTTTCCAAGGAAAGGGTGGTTGAATAGTGGCAAGTACTTTCCAGCAAAAATTTCCTCCGGCTGTGGCAATTTATTAAAGCAATAGTTTTCATACTTTCGTGCCCATGCAGGGGAAAAATTCTAAAGAGGAGTTTTATCAACACACATTAAGGCATGAAGTCACAATATCCGGCGCAGGCATACATACCGGGCAGTCCGTTACAATGCATATTAAACCCGCTGAAGTAAATACAGGAATAAACTTCCAACGAACAGATCTTCCGGGCCAACCCGTAGTAAAAGCGGATGTGGACAATGTTGTGGACACAAACCGCAGCACCACAATTGAATCAAACGGTGCAAGAGTGAGCACCATCGAACATTTAATGGCTGCACTGATGGGGATGGAAATTGATAACGTACTTATTGAAATAAATGGTGAGGAAGTTCCAATACTTGATGGAAGTTCGCAGCATTTCATTGAACACCTGGCAGAAGTGGGTGTGGAAAGACAGGATGCCATTAAAATTTTTTACAAAATTCATCATAATATCACCTTTGTTGACGACGAAAAGAAGGTGGAAATGGTCGCGTTACCTTATGATGGTTACAGGATTAACACGCTCATCGATTTCAACTCACCGATCCTCGGAACCCAACATGCGGACCTCAGAAATCTTTCTGATTTTAAAGACAATATTGCGCCAAGCAGGACATTTTGTTTTTTTCATGAATTAGAAGCACTCCTGGCAAATGATCTTATAAAAGGTGGAGACATCAACAATGCTATCGTAGTGGTGGACAAACCAGTTACAGGCGATCAAGTACAGCGGATTTCGAAAGTTTTCAAGAAGCAGGATGTAAAAGTGAGTGAGGCCGGGATTCTAAACAATCTTACGCTGCGATTTCCAAATGAACCCGCCCGACATAAATTATTAGATGTAGTGGGAGATCTTGCATTGGTAGGTTATCCTTTCAAAGCCCACATTATTGCTAACAGGCCGGGCCATTCTTCCAACATAAAGTTTGCAAAAAAAATAAAGGAGCATATAAAGAAATATAAGCATAGGCACGAAATTCCAAAATATGATCCCAATGAGCCACCGGTTTTGGATATCCAGGAGATAGAAAAAATACTGCCGCACCGGTACCCTTTCCTCATGGTGGATAAGATTATCGAGCTTTCAGACACGCATGTGGTGGCGGTGAAAAACGTCACTTACAATGAGCCTTTCTTCCAGGGACATTTTCCAGGCAATTCTGTAATGCCGGGTGTTCTTCTTGCCGAGGCGCTTGCCCAGGCAGGAGGTTTCATCGCTATCCCAAGAGATACAAAGGATAAGTATGATACCTATTTTCTCAAGATTGACAATTGCAAATTCAAGCAAAAAGTCGTTCCAGGAGACACACTGTTGTTGAAAATGGAATTACTTCATCCCATCCGGAGAGGAATATGTGAGATGAAAGGAACCGTTTATGTTGGCGATAAAGTAGTTACTGAAGCAGTTCTGGTAGCTCAAATAGTAAAAAGACCCAAAGACAACAATGATTAGTCCTCTTGCACATATTCATAAGGACGTAAAGATAGGTGCGTCAGTTAAGATCGATCCTTTTGCAGTGATCAACGAAGGAGTGACCATTGGCGATAACACGCACGTGATGTCTCACGCTGTAATTATGTCCAATACAATTATTGGTAATCAATGCCGGATCTTTCCGGGGGCCGTGCTTGGTGCAATTCCGCAGGATTTGAAGTTCGATGGTGAGAAAACCTTTGTTGAAATAGGTAACAATACAACGATAAGGGAGTTTGTGACCGTAAACCGTGGCACAAAAGATAAATGGAAAACTAAAGTCGGGGACGACTGCCTTTTAATGGCCTACTGTCACATTGCACATGATTGCATTATAGGGAACAATGCAGTGATTGCAAATACGGTTCAGCTCGCCGGTCATGTAGAGATTGGTGATTATGCGATTCTCGGTGGAATGGCAGCAGCAATACAATTTGCGAAAATCGGGGCGCATAGTTACATAGCGGGCGGCACAGAAATTATAAAAGATGTTCCACCTTTTATAAAGGCAGGTCGCAAGCCAATAAGTTATGTTGGCGTAAATTCTGTTGGCCTTCAAAGGAGAGGATTTAGTTCAGAAAAGATAAATGGCATCCTGGAAGTCTATAGAAGTATTTATACCCGGGGCCTGAATATAACGCAGGCAATAAATTTTATTGAAACTGAACTTCCGGAAACACAAGAAAGAAATGAGATAATCTGCTTCATAAAAGAAAGCAAACGGGGTATCTTAAAAGCTTCCGTGAAAGGAGTAGAGGATGAAGATTGACGTAACAAACCTGGGAAAGCGGTACAACAGGGAATGGATTTTTCGCAATCTCAATTTCAGCTTCAATTTTCAACAGCGTTACGCAATCACCGGTCCGAACGGCTCTGGTAAATCCACTCTTCTACAGGTATTGGCTGGTGCAGTGATGCACAATGAAGGCGACCTGAAATTCAAATTCCAAAATAAGGAAATTGATCCGGGAGAGATTTATAAAACTGTTTCTTTTTCTGCGCCCTATCTCGATTTAGTTGAAGAACTGACTTTGACGGAGTTCTTCAATTTTCACGATAAAATGAAAGGTTGGATTTCTGCGTTCGACACGCGACAAATAATCCTTCTGCTAAAATTAGAAAGATCGGCTCACAAACAAATTCGATATTTCAGCAGCGGAATGAAACAAAGAGTAAAACTTGCGCAGGCAATTTTCAGTGATGTTTCTGCAGTGTTACTTGACGAGCCCGCAACAAATCTTGACGAAGAAGGGATTTCACTCTATCATTTTTTAATTGAAAATTATTGTGAAAGGAAACTGGTGATTGTAAGTAGCAATGATGAAAAAGAATATTTTTTCTGCGAAAAAAAACTCAATATGCTGGAATATAAATCAGAATCGCAATAGTCCGAATTTATCTCCTGCTTGCAATTAATAGATTTAAATCAGTAAACTTCAAATCAAAACGTTCGCTCAATAAAAAGTTTGTGAGCGATCCTTTGAATAAATAAATCCCGCTCCTGATATTCAATTTATACCAAACGAGATTTTCAAATCCGCCATCATCAGCCATTTCAAGCATTAGTGGCATCAATACATTGCTGATTGCCTGGGAGGCCGTCCTGGCGAAGCCGCTCGGAATATTCGGTACACAATAGTGGATAACATCGTATTTTTTAAATACCGGGTTTTTGTGCGATGTAACGGAAGATGTTTCAAAGCATCCTCCGTGATCAATACATACATCCACGATCACACTTCCCGGACGCATCCTGCTAACCATTTCGTCGGTTACAACGAGCGGAGTTCGCCCGCCATATGAGGAAAGAGCGCCTACAGCGACGTCGCAGGTTTTAAGTTGCTTGGACAAGATTCCTGGCTCTATAACGGAAGTGTACAAGCGCACTCCGATATTGTTCTGCAATCTCTTTAATCTGTATATGCTATTGTCAAACACTTTTACACTTGCACCCATGGCCAAAGCCGTTCTCGCAGCTTGTTCGCCTACAATGCCTGCTCCGATAATTATGACCTTTGTTGGTGGAATTCCCGATATTCCTCCTACGAGAACTCCTTTCCCATTATTTGCGTTGCTCAGGTATTGACCGGCTATCAACATGACGGCGCTTCCTGCAATTTCACTCATACTCCGCACGATCGGATTGTGTCCGCTATCATCTTTTAAATTTTCAAAACTCAGTGCAGTAATTTTCTTGCTCATCATTTTTTCCAGTATTTCTTGTTTCATGGCAGAAATATGGATAGGAGAAATGATGAATTGATTCAACTTTAAAAGACTCACTTCGTCTTCGCCGACAGGTGCGCTTTTTACCAGAACATCACATTCAAAAACTTGTTTTTTGCTGTTCACTATTTTTGCACCGGCTTCGCTGTAATCATTGTCAGAATAGCTGGAACCTTCACCTGCTTTGCTTTCTAATGTCACCCGGTGATCGTTAGCCGTAAGCACTTTTACTGCTTCCGGCGTCAGTGCGATACGATTTTCCTGGAAGTGGGTTTCCCTCGGGATACCTATTGATAATTCTACCCCTTTTGGTTTTATATCAAGCGTTTCTTCCATGGTTTCGTAAGTAAATGACGGAGAAACAAAAGGTTTGGAGGTTGCCATAAAATTGTTGCTTAAACTGTATGATAAAAATAAATTTTTATTGGGTAAGTTGTACGACCATTTTTCTTATATGGGTATCAAAAA
>JBBSPT010000072.1:0-9747 GCA_038258515.1 Chitinophagales bacterium
TATTATTTCAAGAGATACAACGTCACCAAATGGGGAACTTTTTGGGCTTTTATTATAGGATGTTTGATCACGGGGGTGGTGCAGGTTCCCATGATTCAATGGACGATTAAGTTAGCAGGCCAGTTTGATATCTTATTTGTAAATGGATTTCACCTTCCTTTCTTTTCAGGGTTCACATTCTTTTTCGTGCTGCTTGCCGTCCTCATCTATTATATGTTGAATCTCGCAAAGCGCAAAAACTGGAATTTTTTAAAACTTGCGATGTGGAGTTTTGCTTTTGTGCTTCTTGGATTCTCTACTTATTATACAACGCTCATTCGTTCAAATGGTAATCCGGCAGTAGACATGTTTAACGTGGACAACCCGGTGAGCCTGGTAGGATATCTTAGCCGGGAACAATATGGAGACTGGCCTGTACTATATGGACAGGATTTCACCGCTCAAAGCATTTCGCAAAAAACTGTTGAGACCTATGTAAAGGGCAAGGATGAATACGAAAAGAAAGGCAGAAAATATGTAACAGAATATGCGCCCGAGGATAAGCATTTGTTTCCCAGAATGTGGGACAATAGTAACGACCAGGGCCACGCCGATTATTACGCCAACTTTGCGGGTATCGGGAAAGATCAAAAGACGGGAACTTATTATGATAAGCCGACGATGGCTGATAACATCAGCTTCTTCGTGAGTTATCAATTTAACTGGATGTACTGGCGATATTTCATGTGGAACTTTGCAGGAAAACAAAATGACATCCAGGGAATTGATATGGGAAATGTGCGGGATGGAAACTGGCTGACAGGTATATCTGTGTGGGATAATATACGATTAGGAGACCAGAGCAAAATGCCGGACACAATAAAGCACAACAAGGCACATAACAGGCTATTTGCCCTGCCGCTTATATTGGGCATTCTTGGGCTTCTGTATCAGTATAAAAAGGACAGGAGAGATACTTTTGTCGTGGGACTTTTATTTTTCTTTACCGGTTGTGCAATTGTCATTTACCTAAACCAGGCAGGAAATCAGCCACGTGAGCGGGACTATGCGTATGTAGGATCGTTTTATGCATTCGCCATTTGGATCGGGCTGGGTGTCGTGTATGTAAAAGAGTTGTTCGACAAATTTCTTAGTTTCAGACCCGCAAGTTTTGCCTCGGCTGCCTTGTGTTTCCTGGCCGTACCTGTATTAATGGCAAGCCAGGAATGGAACGATCATGATCGCAGTAATAAGACATTGGCCCGCGACCTGGCAACTGATTACCTCGAGAGTTGCGCACCGAATGCTATCCTGATCACCTTTGGCGACAATGACACATACCCTCTTTGGTATGCACAGGAAGTACAGGGAATCAGGCGTGATGTAAGAGTTATCAACTCGAGTCTTATGGGAACAGATTGGTATCTCAACCAACTCCGTTATAAGGTAAACCAAAGTCCCCCAATTGATGTGATTTGGACGCCCGAGCAGATAATGGGTAGTAAGCGGGATGCCATTTATTATTACCCGGATGCACCGGCTGCGAAGGTTGACCAAACTCAGCCTATGGATCTTTACACAATGATGAAAGATTATGCTGGAAGTGATGAACCAACGAAGATGGCTCAAAACGGCGATGACTATTTAAATATATTTCCGACCAAAAAAGTAAAAATTCCGGTGGATGAAAGTGTAGTGAGGCAAAATGGAACAGTGAATCCAACAGACAGTGTACTAAGCGAAGTAGTTTTTGACATACCAAAAAATGCACTGGGTAAAAATGAATCAGCGATACTAAATATAATTGCAGCGAATAAATGGAAACGTCCTATTTATTTTACTTCACCTTATGATGAACTTGGCTTTCAACCTTACTTAAGAACCGATGGACTTACCTACAGGCTTGTTCCATTGATGAATGAACAGGTCAACAGGGATTGGGCCTATAAGGTGATGATGAACAAGTTTGTGTTTGGAAACGCTGATAAGCCAGGTGTTTATTTTGATGAAGAAAACAGGCGGCATCTAAACACTATCAGGATGCAGTTTGCCCAGGTCGCTTCTAACCTTGCAGATCATGACAGGAAAGAGGATGCAAAGCGCTTGTTGGAAAGATGTGATAAACACATGCTGCAGGAAAATTTTCCTTACGGATTAGTATCGAGAAGGCAACAGCACAACCAAATTGCCGGCCAGTTCTTATTGGCTGCCTATAAAGCGGGGGACACAGTTTTAGCGAAAAAAGTTTCTGACCAGTTGAGGACGGATCTTGAGCAGCAGGTAGTTTATTTCAATAGCCTGGATGAAAATAAACAAGCGCCCCTTACATTCGAGAATCAAATCGTACAGCAGCTTTTGCAGCAGCTAAGGCAAATGGAACAATATTTCAAAGGGCCTGGTGCAGCCATGGAGCAAAGAAATCCTGTAATTACTAACGGACCGCAAAGCAGCGACTCACAACCACGCGATAGCGGGCAATAGAAAAAATGTTTAATTGATCTTACCGATCCTGCGGCACCAATGCCGCGGGATTTTTTTATTTAACAATCGAACTTATGCAAGAGTAAGTTTGTTTAGTAATTTGCACAGATCAATTTTTCCCGCAAAGAATTGTTCGGCTTTTTCCTTCTGACTCACATCTTTTAAACCATGATTTAATGCTTGGACATAATTTCTCCAAATTCGATCCAAATGAAAATAAAAAGTCTTCCTTCGAAAAACTTTTGGATGTCTTCATGCAGTTGCTCACTTACACGAGTGGCGACGTAGGAGAAGCATTGTCATGGCTTACAGAGCTGGATAAAGAATATAAACTTACGGACGACGAATATGGACTGGGAGATTTTATAGAAGATTTGAAAACGAAGGGTTACATAGATGATAACCGGCAAAATGGTGAAATAAAAATAACACCGAAGACTGAACAGGGAATAAGAAAGCGCAGCCTTGAAGAAATATTTGGCAAGCTAAAAAAATCAAAACAAGGACAGCATAACACCTTCAAGCCCGGTGGTGGCGATGAGATCAATCCTGAGACACGGCCCTATCAATTTGGCGATACCCTGGAGCAAATTGATTTTACAGAATCTATCCGCAATGCCCAGATAAATCATGGCATTGACAGTTTCAAAATGCATGAAGACGATCTACAAATCAGGGAAACTGATTTCAAATCCCAGACATCTACAGTGTTAATGATCGACATTTCGCATAGCATGATCTTATATGGTGAAGACAGGATCACGCCCGCAAAAAAAGTAGCAATGGCTTTGAGTGAACTGATCGTTACAAAATATCCAAAGGATACCCTTGACATTGTAGTGTTTGGAAACGATGCCTGGACTGTTGAGATAAAAGATTTACCGTATTTGCAGGTTGGGCCTTATCATACAAACACCGTCGCCGGGCTGGAACTTGCCATGGATATACTAAGAAGAAGAAAAAATCCCAACAAGCAAATTTTTATGATCACTGATGGAAAGCCGACTTGCCTCAAAGTAGGTAAGCGTTATTATAAAAATAGTTTTGGGGTGGACAGACGAATATTAAATCGTTGTTTGAATCTTGCAGCGCAGTGCAAAAAGATCAAGATTCCTATTACAACATTTATGATAGCAAGGGATCCTTACCTGCAAAGATTTGTGACAGAATTTACTGAGACCAACAACGGAAAAGCATTCTTCGCTTCTTTGGATGGGTTGGGCGCATTTATATTTAAAGATTTTGAAAGTGGAAAACGTAAGACCGTCTATTAGCTGTCGTGCAATTTCAGTACGTCTTTGCCACGGTGCATGCAAAATCGAAAAAGATTTTTATCATACCTGGCGGACAAAGAAGAATGACGAATGCCGGTTTTTAAGAATATTAAAATAGTTTTACCAACAAGTGAACCGGATCCCAAATTAGTTTTTAATCAATTGCAAATTTGGCCGGTTTGAAAAGATTTTTTCAATTTATTAATTAACGTACCTACATCGAAGGCCCTCACATGGATATACAAAAAATAAACACTTTAGGTGAATTAAAGAAAAGCGGTTACAAACCGAGATCAATCAAAGAGGAAATCAGGGAAAACCTGATAAAAAAAATTTCCAAAAAAGAGTTGACGTTTCCTGGCATCATTGGCTACGAAGATTCTGTGATACCAGATACCGAAAGAGCCTTATTATCCCGGCACAACATACTTTTCTTAGGGTTGCGCGGACAGGCAAAAACCCGGATGGCGAGGCAGATGATTGCATTACTCGATGAATATATTCCGGTGATAAGTGGAAGCGAAGTAAATGATGATCCTTTCCACCCACTTAGTAAATATGCAAAGGATCTCGTAAAAGAGCAGGGAGATGCTACGCCAATCGAGTGGCTGAATCGCAGTGATCGCTATGGCGAAAAACTTGCCACGCCTGATGTGAGCGTAGCAGATCTTATCGGTGATATAGATCCCATCAAGGCCGCCAATCTAAAATTGACTTATGCAGATGAGCGGGTAATTCACTATGGAATCATCCCTAGGAGCAATCGTGGCATTTTTGTCATCAATGAACTTCCGGACTTGCAGGCAAGAATCCAGGTGTCCTTGTTTAATATTCTTGAAGAAGGAGATTTGCAGATCAGGGGATTTAAACTAAGACTGCCTCTTGACATTTTATTTGTATTCACCGCCAACCCGGAAGATTATACAAACCGGGGAGCGATAGTAACGCCGCTGAAAGACAGGATCGAAAGCCAGATTCTTACGCACTATCCAAATTCCATTGACACAGCTCTATCGATAACGGAACAGGAAGCAGGAATTCACGAAGACCAGTTGAAGAAAATAAACGTGAGTGATTTGGTTAAGCGCCTGATTGAGCAGGTTTCCTTTGAAGCACGCGGCAGCGAATTTGTTGATAAGAAAAGTGGTGTTTCGGCAAGGCTGACAATCGCGGCATACGAGAATGCAGTTAGCGCCGCGGAGAGAAGGGCTATTATGAATAAAGAAAGGGAAACACAGGTTTGGATCAGCGACCTTGTCGGAATTATTCCCTCCATTACCGGGAAAATAGAATTGGTTTACGAAGGCGAACAGGAAGGTCCTTATCAGGTGGCTTACAACCTCATGGAAAAAGCTATCCGCACTCAGTTTGCAAAATATTTTCCCAACCCGGAAACATTTAAAAAGCGCAGGACCAAGGAAAGCATCGCTGATGAAAATCCTTACAAAGCCATTACAAGGTGGTTTGATGCAGGCAACCATTTGAATATGTTCTTCGGAATAAAAGATGAAGACAAAATTCAGCTCCTTTACAAAGTTGACGGACTATACGGGTTAGTGAAAAAGCATTTCCCCAGCGCAAACGCAAAGGAAAATGCATTGCTTATGGAATTTGTGCTTCATGGGCTTTCCACCTATTCGATGATCAGCAAAAAAGTGGTGGAAGGAAAAATTGAATTCAAAGACCTGATGGGAAGTATGCTAAATATGAGTACTCAATCTTTTTCTGATGATGAACTTGATGAAGAAGATTTTAAATAAATAGATAGTCAGGAGAAATTACTTAATAAGCAATCCTACTTTTAAGCCTCCATTAAGGCCGAGATTCGCACCGGGTCCGGCTTTCTGAATAACAAAATGATTATATCCATCACTTGAATAATAGCCATTGTCATAATCATGCTTTACATTGTCAAAAGCATATCCAAGCCCGTAATAAACATCGATTAAAAATTTATCGCCAAAAACCCATTGGCGTCCAAAGTCCAAAATAATTGCTCCAAAAATATTCTTTCTTTTTTCAATTACCGGATTGCCAGTTTTATAATTTAGAACGTGATCGGTATAGAAGCCAAGGGTGGCTGTTGGCTTTACATAACTTCCTTGCATTACATGTGTCATCCGCATTCCCCTGTTAAAAAAATTCGGAAGCTTGTTGAACTTATACCCGGCTTCTACAAATCCGCCAAATGCGTTTCTTCTGTATGGTTCATATTGACCATTAAAATAAAAATTATCAATCTGGTAATTTTTTCCGGCGCCAATTATTCCAAAGCCAAGCTCATAACCTTTTAAAGGAGAAATGGATTTCTCAAAGGAGAATTGCGAATAACCTAACAACGGGGAAAGAAAATTAAACTTAATCGCCTTGGTTAACTGCCCTTCATAATTTTCAGGATCTTTAAAACTCAATTTATATTTTTCAACTCTTCCGTTTGAATATTCGATCCGGTTTAAAGAAGATTTGTCAACTACATAAATTGGGCCGTCGGGATCGTCCGCCAATTTATATTTGATTTCATCCATTCCAATTTCCAGGACTTTCGCATTGATAATTGGTCCTTTAAGCTTGTATATTTTATCTTGTGCAAATAGCTGGGATGTGAGCACGATTGCGAATAGGAAAAGCAGATTTTTTTTCATAAAGTGGTTTAAAATCAAAGACAGGCAGGATATTAAATTAGCTGCACTTATTTAATATTCACTTCCGTTTCCAGGCTAATGCCAAATTTCTCTTTAACTGAATTTTTTATCTCTTCACTCAACTTATAAATTTCATCTCCATTTGCATTGCCGTAGTTAACGAGTACCAATGCCTGTTTATTATAACAGCCTGCATCTCCTTTGCGATAACCCTTCCAGCCGCATTGCTCGATTAGCCAGCCGGCAGGAATTTTTCTCAAATTTTCTCCGGATAAAAAATTGGGAAGTAACGGATATTCATGTTGCAACTTTGAAAAGGTTTCTGTCGAAACAACAGGGTTTTTGAAAAAACTTCCTGCGTTTCCAATCAAAGCAGGATCTGGCAGTTTGGATCTCCGAATCGCTATAACCGCGTCTGAGATAGCTTTGATCGTCAGTTCATTTACCTTCATCTTTTCCAATTCTTCGCGAATAGCTCCGTAAGAAGTTGTGAACACAGGTTCCTTTCTCAACCGGAATGTGACATTTAAAATAACAAATTGTGATCTATACTTTTTTTTGAAAACACTTTCACGATATCCAAATTCGCAGTCGGCATTGATGAATTTTTGAACCGTATTTTCAAGAACATTCAACGCTTCTAATTCGTGAAACACATCCTTTACTTCAACGCCGTATGCACCTATATTCTGCATCGGTGATGCCCCAACACTACCCGGTATTAAAGAAAGATTCTCAACTCCGGCTAAATTTTTTTCAACGCAATACATCACAAACGCATGCCAGTTTACCCCCGCTCCTGCTCTCAGATAGATATAAGTTTCATCTTCTTTCACCACATCAATTCCGGGAATCGAATTTTTCATTACCACCCCATCGTAGTTGCGGGTCAGGAGAATATTACTGCCACCACCGAGTATTAACTTCCGTTCATTCTTTGTTTCAGCAAGAATATTTTTCAAAGATTCAACAGTGGTAAAATCAACAAAATATTTCGCAACAGCATCTACTCCAAACGTGTTGTATTTCTTCAGTGAAAAATTTTCTTTCAACTCCATATCTGCCAATTGTTCTAAATTAAATGAGAACTCTTACAAAACTATAAAGGATCAACGTCGGGAATTACAACAACGCTCCTGAATTTCTTGTCTGATTTTAAAAGATTGATTGCATTACTAATCACTTTCTTCCGGGCGATGATCTGCCTCGCATCCTTTTTAAGTTTTATCAGTATTTCCATGATAAATAAATTTCTAACACGATTTATCACTGGTGCTGCGGGCCCTGAAAGGTGGTCAAAATCTTTCTTCAGAATACTGAACAGCATTTCGGATGCTTCCTGTACAGTCTCCTGCAATTTATGTTTTAAGATAATTCGAATCAGCCTGCTATATGGAGGATAGAAAAATTGTTTTCGCATGAGCATTTCATAATCGTAAAATTTTTGATAGTCATGCTGCTGTACGAACAAAATGACCGGATGATTAATTTTTGACGCTTGTATCATCACGAGGCCGCGATCAACTTTTCTTCCTGCCCGGCCGCTCACCTGTTCCATCAATTGAAATGCTCTTTCATTTACCCTAAAATCTGCGAAGCTCAACAAGCCATCTGCATCGAGTATTCCTACGAGGCTCACTTTTTCAAAATCGAGACCCTTCACAACCATTTGTGTTCCTACAAGAATATCGATTCGATGCTGTTCGAAAAGTTTGATCAATGCGTCATGCGCATTCTTCCCTTTTACCGAGTCAACATCCATTCGGGCGACGCGGTACTTTTGAAAATCTTCTGTCAGGTCCTCCTCAATTTTTTCAGTTCCAAAATTTTTCTCCATCCAGTTTACGCTGCCACAGGCAGGGCAGGCAGTCAATTTGGGATAAGCAGAACCGCAATAGTGACAATGCAATTTATTGGAATACTTGTGCAACGTTAAAGTGACTGCACAGTTTTTACAGTGCGGAATAAACCCACAGGTACCGCATATCATCAGCGGAGAATACCCGCGCCGATTTTGAAATAATATGACTTGCCGGTTATTTTTGAGCGTGGTCTCAATCGCTGATTTCAATTGCGGCGAGATCATAACTTTTCCCTTCCTGGACGCAGCCACAGTGCGGGTGTCAATGATTTGCATTTCGGGTAAATCAATTCCGGCATAACGTTCTTTCAATGTTACCAACTGGTACTTTTTATTCACGGCGTTATAAAAACTCTCGAGTGAAGGGGTAGCGCTACCCAATAAAACCTTTGCCGGAAAAAGAGACGCGTAGAAGATTGCAGCATCCCTCGCATTGTACCTGGGGGCCGTTTCCTGTTGTTTATAAGACGGATCGTGCTCTTCATCAATGACTATCAATCCCAGATCTTTAAATGGAAGAAATAAAGCGCTCCTCGCTCCCAGCACAATTTTTAGTTCTCCCGTTTTTACTTTATTCCAAAGCTCCATCCTTTCATTGTTATTGAATTTGGAATGGTAAATGCCGATGTTTCCTCCAAAGTTGATTTGCAGTCTTCTGATGATCTGGGCTGTCAGGGTTATCTCCGGCAACAGGTACAACACTTGCTTGCCAACCCTGGCATATTTTTCAATAAGCCGAATGTAAATTTCAGTTTTGCCACTGCTGGTAATTCCGTGCAAAAGACAAACCTCACTTTTTTCAAGAGCATTTTCTATCTCTTTGAAAACGTTTGCCTGGGCAGCAGTCAGCTCAAAAGATAAAAGCATCTTTTTAGGAGGGCTCATCATACGATCGACACTTTTTTTCTGAATAACCAGGATATTTTTATCCACCAAAGCTTTCAGTTGCGTCGCTGTTGCGTTTGTTTTTTTTAAGAGCTGCTTCTGAGAAACTTCTCCTTCAGTCTTTAAGAAATGCAGATACCCAAGCAGCAGTTCCATCTGTCTCGGTGCATTGTTGAAATTATTAATGAGTTCAGCAAGTTTATCTTCATTTTCAAACTCCGGATTTAATAACACAAAATTTTCCTTCTTCTCTTTGTATTTATCATCGAGCGATTCCCACATGAAGCAAACTCCTTTTTCAATAAGTCTTTTCACAATCGGGTAAACATGCACAACGTCTGCCACCTGCTGCACTTTGTTGATGCTTAATTCCTTCTTAATAAGCAGCGCTTCTGCAATAATGTATTCGTCGTTGTCAAGGTTTGAAAAATCTTCCCCATATTCTTCATTGTAAACCAAAACTGCTTCACTACTTAGTTTTAGATGTGTTGGAAGAGCGGCTGTCATTACCTCGCCTTCACCGCACATATAATATTCACTGATCCATTTCCACAAAGCAAGTTGTGCAGGATATAAGATCGGCTCCTCATCGATAATGTTTAAAATTTCCTTTGTAGGAAAAGGA
>JBBSPT010000073.1:0-9673 GCA_038258515.1 Chitinophagales bacterium
ATTCCTACAAAAGAACAGGCCGTGGTGGACGCAGTAAGAAAAAACTATTAATACAAGGCAACTCAATGAGCGGTGATTTATTAAACATATTGTCAAATAGCAATAAAGATATTGACAATCAAAAATTGATGGACTACCTGAGCGATAAACTGTCCGACGAGGAAAAGCACATTTTTGAAAAAACAATGGTTGATTCCGGGATGGTGAATGATGCAGTAGAGGGACTCCAGGGGTTCAGGGATAAAAAAGATCTTTCACTTCTTGTAGAACAGCTCAATAGCAATTTAAAAGGACAACTCCACAAAAAGAAAGAGAAGAAACTAAAAAGAAAAATAAAAGATCTTCCCTGGCTATACCTTGCGATCATTCTGATACTTATTATCATTCTCATAGGTTTTCTAATGATAAAAAATCACCTGGACAGCGATTCAAATTCGCAGTATTTGAATCATGAACCTGAGGTTGCGACTTCCATCAAATGAAAATACAGACTACTCCGGGTTTATTGGTTTAATTATTGTTGCGTTGACCGCAAAATAAATATGCCGATCCTCAATTCTGCCTATAATGCATAAGATTCTCGTTGTAGACGACAACCAGGATATATTGGACGTTGTGGGGTTGATTCTTAAAATGGATAACTACGAGGTCAAAACGATATATAATTGGGAAGAAATTCCCCAGTCCATTCGTGCATTTTTACCCGACCTGATTTTACTGGATATTTCTTTATCGGGCGCAGACGGTCGCGATATTTGCAAAGGGTTGAAGAAATCGGAAAACACACGCAACATTCCAGTCATTCTTTTTACCGCCCATCATCATCTTGCAAATTCATTTAACGAATGTCTCGCAAATGGGCTAATCACTAAGCCTTTTTCCAAAGATGATCTCCTGGAAATCATAAAGACAAATTTAAGTTGACTGCGGAAACGGAAATTTTTGAAACAATTCTTCATATCAATTTTTTTCAAATCAATTTTTGCTTCTTGTTTTCACTCACTCCAATTTTTAAGTCAATTCTATAAGTTTCCCAAACGGCGAACGTCAATGAACATTATTTATTTGACAGTTTTATTTATAACTGGCGCAATCGTTTGATTTCATTTTCAGCACTGATTCTATACAAAAAGAGCGTACTTCATAAAAATTATTTTTGCCATTAGAATTAATATTCGCAATGAAAAAATTTTCAATTACCATCTCCATTTTATTTTTACTTCAGATCGCCATGGCACAACAAAAGGCGACTGTAAAAGAGTATTACAAAACGTTTAAGACCTATCCCTTTTCTGATCCTGACCCCGTTCCAAAAGTCGGAAAGATTTATCCGTATTTCCGCTTTGACGGCTATACCGATAAGCCTGTTCAAAAAGAATGGAAAATTGTTGAGTTGGAAAACGATTTCCTTAAGGTGATGATCATGCCTGAGATCGGGGGTAAGATTTGGGCTGCGATAGAAAAATCTACCGGCAAGTCTTTCATTTATTACAATCATGTAGTTAAGTTTCGCGATGTTGCCATGCGTGGGCCATGGACGAGTGGCGGCATCGAACCGAATTATGGGATCATCGGTCACACACCAAATTGTGCTACGCCGGTTGATTATGTAACGATAGAACGACCAGACGGGAGCGTGAGTTGCGTCGTCGGCGTGTTGGATTTACTTACCAGAACTTCCTGGAAAATTGATATCAATCTTGCAAAGGACAAAGCATATTTTACAACATCTTCGTTTTGGTACAATGCTTCTCCCATTGAACAACCTTACTATACCTGGATGAACACAGCAATAACCGCCAGAAACGATTTACAGTTTATTTATCCGGGAACAAAATATATAGGCCATTCAGGAGAACACAGCAACTGGCCAATAAATAAGGAGAATGGGAGAGATATTTCATGGTATAAAAATAACGATTTTGGTGGTTATAAATCTTACCATGTTTTTGGAAAATACACGGATTTCTTTGGAGCTTTCTGGCACGACGATAATTTCGGAATGGGCCGCTACAGCAATTATGATAATAAGCCTGGAAAAAAATTATGGATATGGGGACTGTCTCAGCAAGGTATGATTTGGGAAAAATTGTTATCAGATACCGACGGGCAATATGTGGAAGTGCAGAGTGGTAGAATGTTTAACCAGGCAGCCGAAGGAAGCACTTTCACTCCTTTTAAGCACATAGGATTTACTCCGCATGGCACCGACGTATGGACAGAATATTGGTTCCCCGTTGTAAAAACCAATGGCTTTGTAGCTGCAAATAATTATGCTGCGCTAAATGTGACGACGGAAAACGGACGGGTGAAAATTTCTTTATCACCCTTGCAACCAATCAATGATGAACTGAAAATTACGGATGGTAAAGATATTCTGTATTCCAAAAAATTGAAATTACAAACACTGGAATTATTTAAAGATTCATTCAGGCTAATTGGAAATAAAGATAGCCTGAAAGTGACGTTGGGTGACAACAAACTTATTTACCATGCTTCACCAGAAGCCAATGTCCTTGCACGCCCTGTGGATTCGCCGGCAGATTTTGATTGGAACAGCGCTTATGGATTATACCTGCAGGGAAAAGAGTTTCTCCGTCAACGGGAGTATGTCGACGCAGAAAAAAAACTGAAAGAAGCTCTTGAAAAAGATGGAAACTATTTACCCGCGTTGGCTGATTACTCGATGCTTTTATATCGAAACGCACATTATACGGAGGCTCTCGCTGTTAGCAAGAAGGCGCTTTCCATTGACACTTACGATCCCGCGGCAAATTATTATTACGGAGTTATTAACAACACGCTGGGCAATATTGCAGATGCAAAAGACGGATTCGCGATCTCGGCGCTGGGAACAGAATATCGCAGTGCGGCATATACAGAACTTGCCAAATTATATTTTAGGGAAAACAATTATGATAAGGCGGTTGAGTTCTCTGGAAAAAGTATTGACTTCAATAAGTTTGCTGTGGGAGCCTACCAGGTGTTGGCCATAACAAAACGTTTGCAGGGAAATAAATCCGATGCCGAAAGAATCCTCGACTCACTACTCAGCTTCGATCCATTGAATCATTTCGCATTATTCGAAAAATATTTAAACAACGATAATAGTGAAAATAAAAACCACTTTTTATCCCCGATTAAAAATGAACAACCCGAGCAAACCTTTTTAGAAACGGCTATTGAATATGTCAGTCTTAGCAGGAATGACGAAGCGCAACAATTGTTGCAACTCTCTCCGCAAAACCTGGAAATAAAATATTGGGAAGCTTATCTTAAAGGCACCCCGATTAACCTGGAACAAGCCGATCCGGGTTTTGAATTTCCCTTTAGGCGGGAAACAGAAAAAGTGCTCCAGACCCTAATAAAGAAAAATGACAATTGGTTATTGAAATATCACCTGGCGCTGATCAAATGGAATAACAATGATCTTGAAAATGCAAAAAAATTATTCGATCAAATCGGCGACAAGCCTGACTATGCCCCGTTCTATGCCGCCAGAGCAGTGCTGTACAAAGAAGATAAAGACAAATCTCTTCCAGATTTGTTGAAGGCGGTTTCACTGGATAAGACCCAGTGGCGTTATGGCCAGGCATTAATTGCCTATTACCTGGAAAACAATGATGCAGATAAAGCGCTGGCAACCGCGAACGAATATTACCAAAAGTTCCCTAATAATTATGTATTGGGTATGCTTGATGTGAAGGCCCTAATGATGAAAGGCCAATATGATCAGGCAAATTTGTTGTTGAAGGCTATTAAAATATTGCCTTATGAAGGAGCCACTGATGGTCGGCGGTTGTACAGGGAAACACAATTGATGCTTGCATTGAAAGAAATGGAAAATAAAAAATATAAGAAAGCCCTTTCTTATGTTGATGCCGCCAGGTTATGGCCTGAAAATTTAGGCGCGGGGAAACCCTATGATGAAGATATCGATGAGAGACTTGAGGATTGGATGGCTTATGAAAATCTTTCCCGTCTTAAAAAGAAAGACGCAGCTAACTCAATGCTTGAAAAGATTTTAGCAATGTCCTCCAGCGAAAGGTATACGCCTTCACTTACAAACATCATCACAGCATGGGCCTATCAGGAAAAAGGCAATGCTGATGGTGGTGAGAAATATTTACAGAAAGTAGCAGATAAATTTCCTGGCAACAGTGCTGCTAAATGGTCGCTCGATACATACCAGGGAAAAAATACAACAGCGGCCGCCGAAAAATATTCAGATGAGAATTACAGGATTATCAACCAACTTATGCAAATGAAAAATGGTGAGTAGATAAATTCAGCCCACAGCTTGTGAAATTATTTTTTCTCATGGATTACCAATTGAGATTCTATGATTATTTTATAGTAAGCATGATTGTTTCCTTCAGACTTTTTACCTTTTTCTATCAGCTCAAGTAGTAGTTCCGTTGCCTTCTGTCCCTGCATGTAAGGATATTGTTCTACGGAGGCAAGTGGGGAGGCCTCCATATAATGTATCAGTGGAAGGTTTGCATAGCTTACAAAACAAATGTCTTTGTTGATTTTCATTTTTGATTTCTTTGCATATTGAATAGCATCAAGCGCAACATAATCATTGAAGGTGACGATAGCCGTTGGCTTTCGCTTTTGTGAAAGCAAAAGAGTCATTGCTTCATTGGTTTCATTCACATCCAGGTTGGTGGATACGATCAACGAAGGATCAAATTTCAAGCGGTTCTTTTTCATTGCTTCGAGATAGCCGTCCAGCCTTTCCTGGCAGGCGAGCAGCGTCTTCGGTCCGTTTATCATCCCAATGATTCTGTGTCCTTTCTTTAATAAAAAATCAACTGCATCTCTTGTACCGGTTTTCATATCGCAAGCCACATAATGAATATTTGGGATCCTCGGTATCCTGTCAAAAAACACTACAGGGATGTCATATTTTTTCAGCATTTCAAAATGTTCATAAGTGGACGTATTCTTTGAAATGGAAACAAGAAGTCCGTCAACACGATGGTTCTTCATTGTTTGAACAATCCTTTTTTCTTTATCGACTTCATCATGAGACTGCGCCAACAAAACCGTATAGTTGTTTTTAGAAGCGAAGTCTTCAATGCCACTAATTGCCGATGAAAAAAATGCTTCAGAAAGATCCGGAAGGATGATGCCAATTGTAAACGTTTTTCCTTTTTGAAAAAATATCGCCGTTTGGTTGGGCTCATAATTCAACTCATTTGCAAGTTGCTGCACCCTCAACCTTGTTCTTAAACCAATGCTTGGATGATCATGAAGTGCTCTTGAAACCGTAGAGACGGATACATCCAGGCGCTTTGCGATCTCTTTAATGGTTGGCAATTTGTTCGACAAAAGATATTTTTTTAATGCATTACTATAGTAGCGCAAACGTTTGATGGGACATTGCAAACGGTTGCGTAAAAAAAACTCAACTTTTTTCTATGCCCGGTGCGTTATTTTGGAAAAAAAAACTGTCATATTCGTGTTAGATTATACCAACCATTCAAAAGTAAATTAAATTAATTCTGCTGATTTGCATTGATTGAAATTAATGGATTGGACCGGGGAACCAAGAAAAATGGCACGACAAAATTGTATCAGATCAACCTTTAAATTTCTGCCGAATTTTGCACATGACCAATTCCTAATTCCTACGATCTATACGATTGCTAAAAATGAAACTACTCTTGGATCAATTTTCTTTGAGTGCCTGCGATTTACTCTGGTAAAAAACCTCTGCTTCTTTTTCAGACAGTATCTTCTGAAACTGGTAAAAATTTAATAATTAAAAAACAAATGCTATGCGGAAACTTCAAAAACTGTTTTTCATTCTTTTGATCTTTATCAGTGCGTCTGCAGGTGCACAAACGCGGGTCATTACCGGAAAAGTTTTGTCTTCAAGGGATGGGCAACCTGTTTCCGGGGCTTCGATCCAGATCAAAGGAGACAAACCGACTGGTACAGCCACGGGGCCTGATGGAAGCTTTTCGATAAATGCTCCGGCAGGAAGATTTACATTAGTCGTTTCGAGCGTAGGATTTGCTGCTACGGAACAGATTGTTCAGCCGGGAACCAATTATGTAAACCTGGAGCTTAGAGGAAGTCAAAACGAATTAGAGGGAGTAGTTGTTACAGCTTTGGGCATCACAAAAAGCAAGAAAAACCTTAACTATTCAACTCAGACAGTAGAAACAAAAGACCTCACGAAGGCGCGTGAAACAAACGTAGCTAATTCGCTGGCAGGAAAGGTTGCGGGACTTGATATCGTAAGATCATCACAAGGCGTAGGCTCTAATGTGCGGGTCGTTTTGAGAGGAGACCGTTCTTTTGCCGGAAGCAGTGAAGCATACATTATTATTGATGGTATTCCTGGAGATCTGGGTAGTTTAAATCCGGACGATATAGCTACGATGAACGTGCTTAAAGGATCTTCTGCATCGGCTCTCTATGGAAGCGATGCGCAAAATGGAGCAATTATTATAACAACCAAAAAGGGCGTTGCGGGTAAAGCACTGGCAGTTAGTATCAACAGCAGTGTTCAACTTGATAAGCCTGTAAATCTTCGGGACTTTCAAAATGAATATGCCCAGGGCAGCGCGGGAAATTATTTACGGGATGCTGAAAATACCTGGGGCCCGAAAATGACAGGTCAGGTGGTGAAATCCTGGAGCATTGACCCAGCCGATTCAAATTCTACCTATGCATTAGTTCCGCATCCTGACAATTATCAGGATTTTTTCAGCACAGGAAAAACTTTTACCAACGGGGTTTCTGTGAGCGGCGGCGGAGAAAAAATTCAATCTTATTTCTCTTATACCAATGTGACTGGAACTGGAATCGTTGATAACAATACATTCAATCGCCACAACTTCAATTTTAGGGTGAATGGAAATTTGACGGACAAACTTTCTTTTGATACGAAAATCACTTATTTCATTCAAAAAGCCGATAATTACGTAAGATCGGATGAAGATTTTACTAACGTCAACCGGCAGATAACCCGAATACCTTCTAACATACCTCTCGAATATGCAGAAAGCCATTACCAGTTTACAAATGCTGACGGAGAGTTGAAACAAAACTATTGGCACCCTCACTCCAACGGTGGTGAGAATCCTTTTTGGGTAAAATATAATTGTACAAATTTTGCTGATGCCAATTCAATAAAAGGACTGGCCTCATTGAGTTATAAACTTCTTCCGTCTTTAAATTTAATGGTGCGGACAGGTCTATCAAGATATGCCAATAACAGTGAAGAGCGAAGATTTTTTGACACTTACGTTATGGCTGATAACGGGTATTTTAATGTTGGGTACAACAATTTTACTGAGACAAATTCTGATGTCCTGTTAAGCTACAACAAACAATTTAACGATTTTAGCCTGTTAGCAAATGCCGGTGCAAATCTGAAACACAGTGAGTCGAGGGGCTTAGGATCCACAGCTTATCCGCTCGTTAATGAAAACGTTTTTACTTTAAATAATGCCGCACAAGGTGGATTGTCTTCGTCTGAAAACTTTTCAGAACAGGAAAAACAATCAATATACGGAAGTGCAGACTTAACTTTTAGAAAGTATTTAACCCTTAGCGCCACAGGAAGAAACGACTGGTCGTCAACTTTGCCCAAGAGTTATCAGTCCTACTTTTTTGGATCTTTAGGCTTAACGGCAGTGATATCCGACATGGTAACGATGCCTGACTTCGTGAGCTTTTTCAAGTTAAGAGGTTCCGTAGCACAAACAGGTAGTGACCCCGGGCCTTATCAAACAAAAGAATATTTTAGTATTAGCCCCGGAGGAAGCATTGCAAAAAGTTCAACAAACCCAGTTGACACTTTAAAACCGGAGATTACAACATCCCAGGAATATGGTTTTGATATCAACCTTTTAAATAACCGGATTGGATTTGAGTTTACGTATTATAAAACCAATTCAAAAAATCAGTTAGTGGGTGTAAAGACTCCTCCTGCTTCCGGTTACGACAGTAAGTTCATCAACGCAGGTAATGTACAAAATACAGGGACCGAAATTGTAATGAACATCACTCCAATAAGAACTCCGGACTTCAGTTGGGTAATGGGTATCAACTACGCAAAGAACAATAATAAAGTAATATCCATCGCTCCTAACTCGCCGGAATTCGTGCTTCGTGGGGATTTCATCAATCTGACAAAAATCGTGGAAGGAAGGCCTTACGGCGAAATGTATAGCAGGGGCTTATTGAGAGACGCCTCAGGAACGCCGATTGTACAGGACGATGGACGGCCTGCAGTAACGGCTGCACAGAATGTATATCTTGGTAATAGCAGACCCAAATGGAACGGAGGGTTGAACAATCGCTTTACCTATAAAGACTTGTCACTGAGTTTTCTTATCTCAGCACGCATGGGAGGAAGGATTACCTCGTTTACAGATGCAAATCTTGAAGGCGATGGCCTTTCTGCACGAACATTGGCTGGAAGAGACGGTTTCGTTGTCGATGGGGTGAAAGCAGATGGAACAAAGAACACGACGTCTGTGACTGCTGAACAATACTGGAGCCTTGTCGGTGGACGAAACACTCCCGCCGGAGAATTGTTTACCTACAGCTCGTCAAATATTCGTTTGAGAGAACTTGTTCTTACTTATAATATTCCACAAAATAAGCTGGACAGAACTCCCATTAAAGGAGCGAGCATCTCACTTACAGGGCGCAATTTGTTATTTTTTAGAAATGATGCAAAAGGATTTGATCCCGAGTTAGTAGTTTCAACTGCGAGAGGGTCTATAGGAACAGAGTCATTCTGTTTACCATTTTCGCGGAGTTTTGGCCTCAACTTAAATCTCAATTTTTAATTATAAAGAATATTTATATGAAAAAATATATAACTGGTATTAATCCATTGTATCTCTTTTGCGCTGTAATTTTTTTCTCTGCATGCACGAAGGATTTTGAAGATATGAATACGGATAAAACGAAGATTGAAGTCTTAAAAGGTAAACAATTGGACAAATTGTTTACCACTGCTGAATATGCCGGTATTACCAATACAGACGAATATGCCGGCGGATATCAACTACTTCAATCGCTTTATACTGATGCGCAGGCACAATTCTTTGCCTGTACTCAGAAAAACTTTCCAAGCGACAGAAACGCAATGGTTGGCAGATGGATTGATGGAGGATGGGGAGCTTTCCTCTCAGGCGCTACGACACTCGATCTTATTTTAAAGCAAACTGGTCCTACCTCTCTTGCTCCAGATCCTGAAAGGGAGGCTGTAGCTAAAATATGGAGAGTATTTATTTTCATGCCGATGACTGATCTCTTTGGGCCGATTCCTTATTCAGAAGTGGGCAGCGGTAAAGATGAAATTCTTTATGACAGCCAGGAATCTATTTATGATGATTTCTTTACCTCCCTGGCTGACGCCACTTCAGTATTAAGCCAGAACCTCGCCAGGGGAAAAGTTTTCGCTGATGGAGACGTAATTTATGGTGGAGACCTGGCTAGCTGGCTAAAATTTGGAAACAGCTTACGTTTAAGATGTGCCATACGGATATCAAAAGTAAAACCTGATAAGGCAAAAAGTGAAGCAGAGGCCGCAGCAGCTATGGCAGGCGGGATGATTACCACTAATGCGGACAATGCATTTATGCAGACTTCACCACCAACTTATCTTAACCCGCTGGGAGTAATATCAGATTGGGGA
>JBBSPT010000074.1:0-9668 GCA_038258515.1 Chitinophagales bacterium
GATATTTTTTTGTTGAATCAAAATTTGCAGGCTTAATCATCCAGGCGTCTAACGTAATGCTATCGGAAGTCGTTACTTTGAAAAATTCAATATTGCTGTTTTCATTGACAATCATTTTTCTTGCAATGCCTTCTTCAGGGTTTAGCGGCTCATGATCAGGAAGAGAGATCCATTCAAAGGCCGGAAGGGTTTTATGATTTGAAAACTGGTGAAGAGCAAACTCCGCATGGGGAGAGATGTTATAAGTATGGGTTCCCCTCATGCCCGGCGGAGATAAGGATTCGAGTGAACCCTTACCGTTCAGTTTTGTGCGGAACAAATAAAGTTGGGTTGCGTTTTCAGGTGATGCCATGAAGTACACATATCCATTTTCATCATCAATACATTCTATGGAAGCGATATCATACGCTCCTTTAGTCACCAGGATTCCTTTATTACCATCTCGACTTACGGAATATATATGTCTCCATCCGTCTTTTTCACTAACCCACAAAAATTTTTTTCCGCCATCCAGCCAGTCCCAACCCACTGGATCATTATTGTTCCACCTTGGCTTTACATCTATGAATGCCTTATCAGTTTCAGAATAAAAATTGTTTGCGCTCCCGGTAGATGCATTGCAATAGAATAACTTGCTTTCGTTCTGCTTCCTGTTCAACTGCTGAACGATCAATTCCCTGGAGTTATCTGCCCACTCCATGCGGGGAATGTAGTGCTCCTGATTATCGCCGGGAATTTTCATCCAAACTATATTTTCATCAATAATGCTTATTACTCCGATGAGGGCTGGTGAAGGAGATTCTCCTGCTTTAGGATACTCCACCGGGATGATTCTTGAATATTGGGAGTCTGTGGTATTCAACATGTAATAGTCTCTGATTTTTGTCCCATCAATCTGCCAAAAAGCAATGCGCTTGCTATCCGGGCTCCACCGGAATCCATCGCGACAACTGAATTCTTCTTCATACACCCAGTCGAAAGTTCCATTGATTAATTTGCGGGTGCCGTCCGCAGTTAGCTGGGTGATTTTATGTGATGAAAGATCTTCAACATAAATATTGTGAAGACTCACATAAGCAGTTTTTTTACCGTCAGGAGATAGTTTTGCATACATGAGAGATTGAGAAGGGAGGCCCCTGCCTAACTGAACTAATTTCCCGGACGATAAATCAAACACCCAATAATCACCCCTTGTGTTATATCGCCACACCTTTGCCGTGTTTGTAAAAACCAGCAGCTTACTGCTGTCGTTAGAGAAACTATAAATATTAAATTTTAGCGGATCATTTGCTCCAGTGGGAGTCAACTGCTGAGAAGTAACGAGAGCCTCTTCTTTTCCGGAAGGCAAATGGGTTTCAATAACATTGCTGTTCACCAGGTGCAGAAAAGATCTTCCGTCTTCAGCCCAGTTTACAGTTTCTGGCCTAAACTGAGCGAAAAGGAATGATGGCAGGAGGAAAAAAATTGCGATGGGATAGGGTGAAATTCGGAGGCGCATTGAAAGATTTTGGCAAAATTAGGTAAAACACGCTGCGTGGTCTTCCATTTATAGATTCCTTAATAAATTTGTGCGTGACTGATAAAGAAAAATTAAGGATCGATAAATACCTCTGGGCAATCAGGATCTTCAAAACGCGAAGTATTGCTGCTGAGGCCTGTAATAATGGGAAAGTGAAGTTTGAAGGCAAAAGTGTGAAGCCGTCAAAATCTGTTCATGTTGGCGAACAGTATGAAATTAAAACTGAGGCAAAGAAATGGATCATACAGGTTGTAAACTTAATCCACAACCGCGTTCAGTATTCCGAGGCCATCAATCACTATTTAGATCTTACACCTGAAGAAAAGTCAGAGCCTTCCCATGCCTCAGCCTTTGTTTTCAATACGGGAAAAAGAAAAAGTAAGCAAGGTCGGCCAACAAAAAAGGAAAAGCGGGATCTCGATGATTTTACGTTTCGGTAAAAGTATTCATCGGGAAAACTCTTTCTGTTTATTTTCCAGCATGATTAAACTGGGCCCCATTCAAGTCCTTCATTGAAAATATAGGGATCCACGAATGAAAATTGTTGGTTGCGGGAAGCGCTTATGCCTTGTTGCCAGCGCGGAAGAATGGTTTCCTGGACGCTGAATAAAGTTTGCACTCTTTTTCGGTGGAAGAAAAGGACATCCTAAGGTTGTAAGAATTGCGAGGGATTATAAGGATCAATTAATATTTTTTCATCCTGGAATTTACATCAAACATACTTCCGTAGGAAGCACATTTTATCGCTTGAAATTTGATCATCCGGTAATTCATTATATTGCAATGCCTACTCTTTAATAAAACTTAAAACGAACATTATGGGACTCTGGATAATTCTCGGTGTAATTGTTTTGTTGATTTTCTGGATCATTGGAATGTACAATGGTTTGGTGAAAATGAAGATCAAGGTGGACAACAGCTGGAGCGATATACGGGTATATCTCAAAAAGCGATTTGATTTGATTCCTAATTTAGTGAATACAGTGAAAGGCTATGCCGCTCATGAATCCCAGACTTTTGAAAAAGTTACTGAAGCACGAAACGCAGCAGCAGCAGTACCTCCAGGTGATGTGCAGGGTGCTGCCCAGGCAAACCAGGTTTTAGGCGGAGCGCTTGGCCGCTTGCTTGCTGTTGCAGAAAATTACCCGGAATTAAAAGCCAATCAAAATTTCCTTGAGCTCCAGGCCGCGTTGCAATCTATCGAAAATGATCTTGGCAATGCACGACGCTATTACAATGCGACAGTCAGGGATTACAATACCGCTATTCAACAATTTCCAGGTGTTATCGTAGCCAACTTTGCAGGTTTTAAAGCAAGGGAATTCTATGAACTCGAGGACCAGGCTGAGGCTGAAAACGTAGAAGTAAAGTTTTAATTCTGTTGAATGAGGAAGTATGTTTTTATAATCTCCTTTTTTTTTATTGGCAACCTGCAAGCACAGGAATATTTTACAGTTTCAGGGTATGATATCGAAGTAAAAATTAATAAAAATGCTTCGATGGATATTTCAGAAAAAATTGCTGTTCAATTCAGCCAGCCCCGGCATGGCATCATTCGAAAAATTCCATTCAAATACAAAATTGAATCGCTTCCGGGGGGAACTGAAAGAAGTGAAATGCCTTTACGGTCCGGAGGATACAACCGCATCATCATTGATAAAATAAAAGTTCCTGGATGGCATTATGAAGTATCAAACGAAGGGGAATATAAATCGATAAAAATCGGGTCAGCAGATCAGTACGTTCGAAATGAACAGCACTATATCATCAGCTATCATGTTGAAAATGCTATTAATTTTTTTAAAGATCATTCAGAGTTCTATTTCAATCTAATCGGCGATCAATGGGCAACCACAATTGCGGGGGTGAATTTTACAATTGAATTACCGGAAGCTCTTTCAGATACTACAAATTATTTTGTGGCGACCGGAAGAACAGGTTCGAAAGAACGGCATGTAGATGCCAATTGGATTAATAATTCGACTTTTGCGGGACATATAATTGAACCACTCAAACCTTACGAAGGGATCACTGTTGGCATCAGTTTTCCACAGGATTTTCTCATAAAACCTGATTATGCTTTTCGCGGGATTTATTGGCTTCTCCTGCCAATTGCGGTTTTCTTCGTAATGTTCTATCTCTGGAAAAAATGGGGCAAGGATGATAGTGTGGTTGTGCAGACAGAGTATTATCCGCCGGAAGATATCAGCCCTGGCGTTTCAGGATATATCATCGATGGAAAACTGGATCGTAGGGACCTCACTGCTCTCATTCCATATTGGGGAGCTGGCGGATATTTGGAAATCAATGAAATTGAAAAAAAGCATTTTCTTGGGTTGGTAAAAACAAAAGAATATGAATTTGTAAAACTAAAAGACCTACCTGAATCGTCGCTCGCATTTGAAAAAACTTTTTTCAATGGAATTTTTAAATCAGGTAGCCGCGTCATGCTAAATGATCTGAAAGACAAACTCTATACTTCAATGGAGTCAGCAAAAGGAGAGTTGATGAAAGAAATTGACCGTGGCAATTATTATGTAAAATATTCAAGAGGATTTATGGCATTGTTTGTTTTCGCTGGAATTGCCCTTATGATATTGGGGATTATAAAACTTGCAAGTTTTTGGTATGAAAACAAATGGATGGGGATTGCATTATTAGTGAGCGGATTAATTGTTCTGATCTTCGGCTCTCTGATGTCGAAGAAGACAAAAAAGGGAACAGCCGTGTACCAACAACTCATGGGTTTTAAAGAATTTATAAAGTCTGTCGAGAAAGACAGTCTGCAGGAATTTTTAAAACAAGATCAGTTTTATTTTGATAAAATCTTGCCTTATGCAATAGTGTTTAATATTGCCGATACCTGGAAGGATAAACTTAAAGGCCTTGACATTCCACCGCCAAATTGGTACCATGGATACTATGCATCAGGCAATTTCAATACATTAATGTTTATGAATAGTCTTGACAATTCAATGAAAGCAATGACCAATACCTTTTACAGTTCACCACATAGCAGCGGAAGCAGCGGTGGCAGTTTCAGTGGCGGTGGTGGATTTTCCGGCGGCGGGTTCGGAGGTGGTGGGGGAAGTAGTTGGTGATGCTATTTCTTCGCAACCCGGTTTTTATTTCTTCTTCGCAGTTATAATTTATAAGAAACGGTGTCGAAAAAACTTTCTTTTTCGAACGCTCAATTTTTCATTATCGTATTAGAAGATTGAATTAGTTCAATTTGAATAATTTATTTTGAATGATTTTATTATCATATTGAACTCTTAAAATATACATTCCTGCAGGCAGGTGGTAAACATCATCCAGCACCAGCACTGAGTTTCCTTTATTCAACATCACTTTCTTTTTTGAAACAGTTTTACCAAATGCATCTAAAAGACTGCAATCAACTTCGCCCCCATCGGGAATGAAAATATCCATTTTTACCACGCTCTTGAATGGATTCACTGATGTGATTTTAAACTGGGTATCTTCTTTATCTTCAAGGGCGATCACGTTAGAATATTTGTCAGCAGTATTGGATTTCATTACCAGGCGCAACCGGTAAAAAACTGGTGACGTTAACTTTTGCGGATCATTGAAAGTGAAGGTTTTGATTCCTGAATCTTTATTGAGAATAGAAGACTTTTGTACAAAGTTTACTCCATCGCTACTTTTCTCCACCAAATAATATTTTACATCTGCTCCATTCTGTATTGTCCATTTCAGTGATACATTTTCGCCTGCCTTCTTTCCTGTGAATGTGAGGACTTTCGTTTCCAGGACGCTACAGCTAACGTTGTAAACCCTCAAGTATATCTTTTGACTGTTGTTAACTGAACAGTTTGGATCGTTTAAATTTGAAAGGGTTGTCCCCACCTTGAGCCGATAGAATTTGCCGCTGTCCGCAGCCGCAGTAGTGAACGAAGTATCCACGACATATTTCCAAAGGCCATTTGACAGTACAGGAACCTTAGTTCCGCAGACCCCGGTGCCTGCCCAATTGACGCCATCAGAGCTTTTTTCCCAACAAAAGTTTGTGTAGTTATTGAAATAGCTTGTAACCGTATCACTTAACGTCAGTTGATAACCAGCGCACGCAGTAGCCGTGTCCTTTGGGCTGTTTTTCAAATCAGGATAGCAGGTCGCGAGTTTTATATCATCCAGTACCCAGTCGTTTCCACCGCCACCTGCCGCATTGTTTTTTATAGTAATTCTAAACTGCGTTTCGGTTGGTCCGGTCTTATAGATAAATCCTCGTTTTTGCCAAAGGCTATCATGCGAAATATTTCCAGTCGTGTAGTAATCAACATCATTGATGGTGTAGGAAAGATTCGGATATACTCCCGGCGTATAGGTGGCGGTACTGTTTTTGTTTATTCCACAAACTTTACAAATATTTCTTAGCCAGGTTGAAAATTCATAATACGTATTTGGGCAAACGTTTTTTATGGTATCCCTGTATACTTCCCCTGTAGTGAAGGCCGCGTTTACTACAAGCATGTATCCTCCAGGTTGGCCCGGAGCCACGGGTGGGTTTCCAAATAATGGATTCGATGCCCCTGTATGGTCGCCTACAATGTCCCAAAAACCGCCAAAGACGCGGGTAGCATTTGCAGTGGGCTTAAAAGGTGTGTTGTTATCGGTAGCCCCCGTAGCGCTTGTATTGTTTGCGATAGAATAATAGTTGTCCGCCGGTGCGTTAGCACCCAGGTTGACTTTAGTATAGCCAGGAACGATAGCAGGTAGTGCCCTGTTTTGAACGATTCCCGAGCCAAAAGAACTTTCAGCCGTAAAACTTGCGCTGGAAAAATTGGTGCAGAGATCCTGGTTTTCTATAATTTTTATCGCGCCATAGTCGAAGCGGTATCTCCTTGCAACCCCGGATGTATCCAGGTAAAAATTCCCGGTAGGATGAATTGTGTCGCCGTTATTTGCAGATATCACCAACTGGTATGCTACTATCATGAGTGTAGAACCATAAAACTTTGGAATACTCCCTGGTGTAACCGTTCCTCCGCCTGTGGTATTTCCAAAGCCTGCGCCACTGAGGGCTGCAGAAAATCCGGTACCAATGTTAACTCTCACTCTTGCGTTTCCGGTACCGTCATATACACCGCCATCGTCATTGCTCGCATCAGAATATGGGCCACTGTGGAGCACTCCTTCGTTTGTAACGATCTTAAGAGAATTATTGACATATTGTGTTCCTGACGGTATAGTATCAATATAGTAGAAGCTATTAACGGTTGAATTTATTTTTGCCAGTGCGTGCACCTCTATCGTATCTCCCTGCTGAAGAGTTCCACCTCCGGCATTGCGGGTGACGTTAAAATAGCTATAGCTAAATTGCAATTTCTGGGAAAAAAGTTTGCCCGGCACAATCGCCAGGAAAACAAAAAAGCTGAACAGCATGAGTGCGTGCACCTTCCAGGTCGAAGTTAAAGTGTCTACTCCCATCCCTTTCTCATAACCAAGCGCCCCAGGATCTTTTGCTAAATAGTTTTCCATATTCGGGTTTGATTTCGGATCATTTTACCAATCGCGTAAATAATCAAACGCTCTATCGTACGGAAAAGTATGTTTCGGGGGGCTGCCCAATGGAATTGCCGTGTAAATATTTGATCATTAAAATATTACAACACGCTCCGCGTTAATCAATTTGTTTTTGTGCAGAAGGACGTTTTTTAATCTAAATCCAAACTACTGTGAAACTATTCATTAGAAAGTTCGCCCTCGCTGTTTTACCCCTTTTCTACACTTCAGTGTCAATGGCTCAAAACGAAACTTTTAGTATGAGGGTTGTGAATCCATCTTACCAATTGAACTCGGGATGGGAATTGACATGGGGGCCCGACGATTCGCTTTGGGTCACGGAAAATTTTGCATATAAAGTAAGCAGGATAAATCCCGCAAATGGTGGAAAATCGCTGTTGATAGATCTTAGCAGTCAAAAAGATTTTACCAATCCTCCTAAGTGGCCACAGGGCGGGCTTATGGGAATGGCGCTTCATCCCGGCATGTATAGCGAATGGCCGAATCCATCTAAACCATGGGTTTACCTGGCGTTTGTATATCATTTTTCCAGTTCCACAGGCTGCACAAATGGTAACGGTGCGTGCAATTTCAATACTAAAATTGTTCGTTATACCTACGACAGAACCACACATTCTCTATCAAGTCCACAGGTAATTATTTCAACGCTCAATGGAAGCAATGATCACAATTCGGGCCGGCTCACCATTGGAAAAGTCGGAGGAACTTCTTTCCTTTTCTATACTATAGGCGACATGGGTGCGGGTCAGTTCAACAATGTGAATCGCACGAATAATGCCCAGGTAGTAAATGTATTAGAAGGAAAAATTTTACGTTTTAATCTCGAGCCAGATGCCGACGCAAACGCCAATGATCAATGGATTCCCAACGATAACCCATTTTCTTCAGGTGGCACAGCTACTGCAGTCTGGAGCTGGGGACATAGAAATCCACAGGGAATTGCTTTTGGCTCAAACGGCACATTGTATCAAAGTGAGCAACAGGATAAAAGTGATGACGAGGTTAATCTTATCCTCAGCGGAACTAATTATGGTTGGCCAAAAATATCTGGTTACTGCGATGGAAATTATAATCATCTCACATTAGCGAATAAGACAGTGGATAGCGAACAAGACAATTGTGCTGCGCTAAATGCTAAAGATCCGATCTACACATTTTACACGAGCGCAAATCCGGCATTGCTTGGTTCCAATTACCTGACCTGGCCAACAATTGCTGCATCGAGTATTGATGTTTATGAAAAAAATGTGATACCAAACTGGAACCGTTCACTGTTAGTGACGTCTTTGAAAGCAGGATTAATTTACAGGCTTCATCTGAATGCAGCAGGAACAACAATTATTGATACATCAACAGTGCCTGTGATGCGTAACCAGGGAAGGTATCGCGATCTCTGTATTAGTCCCGATGGTCTGAAGATCTATGTGGCTTGCGATATTTCCGGCCAAACAAGCGGTCCAACCGGATCTTATAACGGCGGCGGAAACGCTCCGGGAAACGCAGGAAGAATTCTCGAATTTTCTTATACGGGAGCAGTACTTTCATTGAACAATGATTCCCTGTTTTCCTATGTAAGAAACACAGCGATAAAAATTTCACCCAATCCAGCAACAAACACATTATTTGTAAAAAGTGCTCCTAACATTAGTAAGCCACTGCTTTACAAAATTTTTGATGACAGGGGTAATCTCGTTTTATTTGGTCGGAGCACCAATAATAACTTCTCAATCGATATCAGCAGATTTTCGAGAGGGATGTACGTATTTAAACTTTTTAACGGTTACAACATTCTGCAATCGACTCAAAAGATTATCAAAAATTAATTAGCAAAGAGCCAGCTTCAAAAACCACTTAGGGATTTTTGGATTTGGTCAGCATACCCGTTGATGGCTTTCATTTCATTCAATCGAAATGTCACCCACCATATCTGCAGGCACTACCCATTTGTCAAATTCTTCAGGAGTGACATAGCCAAGTTTTACCGCCATGTCTTTCAATGTCGTGTTTTCTTTGTGTGCCTTTTGAGCAATCTCGGCAGCTTTATAGTATCCGATTTTTGTATTAAGAGCTGTAACGAGCATTAATGAGTTATCGACGTGTTTTTTTATATTTTCCTTTATGGGTTCGATGCCAGAAGCACATCTTTCAGTGAAACTATTACATCCGTCTGCCAGTAATGTCGCGCTATGAAGAAAATTATAGATCATCATGGGTTTAAAAACGTTAAGCTCAAATTGTCCCGTTGCACCGCCGATACTTAGTGCCACATCGTTACCCATGACTTGTGCTGAAATCATCGTCAACGCTTCACACTGTGTCGGATTTACCTTTCCAGGCATGATTGAGGATCCGGGTTCATTGTCGGGGATATGAATTTCACCGATGCCACTGCGAGGTCCTGAAGACAGCATCCTTATATCATTTGCAATTTTCATCAAGCTCACAGCCACAGTTTTGAGAGCGCCGTGCGTCTCGACGATGGCGTCATGAGCAGCAAGCGATTCAAACTTATTCTCTGCTGTTTTGAAAGGAAGACCTGTCAGGTCAGCGATCGTTTGCGCTACATTCTTTGCATATCCGGGAGGTGTATTTATTCCCGTGC
>JBBSPT010000075.1:0-9596 GCA_038258515.1 Chitinophagales bacterium
CATTGTTTGCAAAATTCAAAAAATGGGGATTTGATTCAGTGGAAATTGCTTTAGAGAATGCAGGCGACATAGACGCTCCCGCGGTAAAGAAAGCACTGGATAAAAACGGTCTTGTGTGCGGCTCCATATGCGCCGCAATGGGCCCCGGACGCGATCTCCGTGGAAGCAAAAAGGCGCAGCAAGGCGCTATCAAATATTTAAAAAGCATTATTGATGTGATGCCCCAATTAGGTTGCACCATCCTGGCAGGCCCATTGTATTCAACAGTAGGGCGGGCAGGCCCAGTGTCTGCAGAAGATTACAAACAACAATGGCAAACAGTAGTAGGACACCTAAAAGATTTGTCTGCCTATGCAGAGAAGGCAGGAGTCTGTCTTGCCATCGAACCCCTCAATCGTTATGAAACAGATTTCATCAATACCGCTGCGCAAGCGTTGAAAATGATTAAAGATGTTGGAAGCAAAGCGCTGTTATTGCATCTCGACACTTATCACATGAACATTGAAGAAAAGGATCCCGCAAAGGCAATACTTTCTGCCGGAAAGAAGTTAGCACATTTTCATGCATGTGGCAGTGACCGTGGTACTCCCGGCGGTGATCAGATTAATTGGAATAAAATCATTGATGCACTTCGTACAATTAATTACGATGGAGATGTGGTTATTGAATCTTTTACACAAGATGTAAAAGTGATTGCGAAGGCAGCATCTATCTGGCGCAAATTTGAACCTTCCCAGCAAATGATAGCGAGTAAAGGTGTGGCTTTTTTAAAGGAACAATTTGGTTGATGTTTTCTTTTGAAAAAGTTGTTACATTCAAAATGGAATCTACCTTCATCCAACGAATAAAAACTAATCATCAAACTCATGTACAATCTAACAAAAAATATTTCCCTTTTTTTTCTCTGCGCAGCAATTCTATTCTCCATTTCGCACGGCTCTTCAACAGATTCAGTAAAAAATAGAAACAGTAAAACTCAAAAAAATAAAATTGTATTCATTGCAGGAGCAGCAAGCCATGGCTCGGGTGAGCACGAATATAGAGGCGGCTGCAGGCTACTTGCTAAACTGCTGAATGAAAATTCAAACAATGTTGAGGCGGTGGTGTATGATGGCAAGTGGCCGGACGACCCGACTGCGTTTGACGATGCAAAAGCGATTGTTATCTATGCCGATGGCGGAGAAGGCCATATTATTATTCCTCACATGCAGGAAATGGAAAAATTGATGAAGAAGGGTGTGGGGCTTGTGTTACTGCATTATGCCGTCGAGATACCAAAAGGAGAATTGGGAGATTATTTTTTGAATTGGATAGGTGGCTATTTCGAAACTTACTGGTCAGTGAATCCATATTGGACACCGACATTTAATAATCTGCCAAAAAATGAAATCACGAGAGGCGTAAAACCTTTTTCAATAGATGACGAATGGTATTACCATATGCGCTTTCCTGAAAACATGAAAAATGTAACGCCGATATTAGTTGCAGTACCACCGAAATCAACCTTAGACCGTCCTGAGGGCTCACATGAAAACAATGCATTTGTACGGTCTGATGTTGACAAAGGCATTCCCCAAACAATGGCCTGGAGTTTCGTACGACCCAACGGCGGTCGTGGTTTTGGATTTACCGGTGGACACATGCACAGGAATTGGATGAATGACGATTATCGTAAACTCGTGCTGAATGCGATTCTGTGGTCTGCGAAAATAAAAGTCCCCACAAATGGATTCAATTCGCCAACGCCCACCAAAAGTGAGATGGATGCTTTGCTATACAAAGCGAAATAAATATTTGCTTTTTTCAGCAAGCGTTTCGCAGTCAATCTTTAATTGAAATATGTTGGAGTCATTTGAAAGCTTTTCCCTCCAACCTGCGATGAGTATGGCTTTCCGGTAAAATGCTGCTATCATTTCTGAATAAAAATCCCATGTCATTTCAGCCAAAACAATGATAATTTTTGATAATTGCAAGACATTTTTCTCTTCTACTAAAATCTATTTTTATACCTACGAATAATCATCGTACAAATAGTTAGCGAAAAGCAACGCTAAAAGCAGTAGTCGTTAAAATCGCCTGTTTCAACAGGCGGTTTTTTTATTGAAAGAAAATTAATGGCTTACCTAACATGATTCCAAAATTCTGAATAAAAAATTTTTATTTTCCGTCGTTCAAAACTCATACGAAACCGAAACAAGTAAATAATTCTTTTTCCTTATTTGGCTTTTATTAAAATCCACCTGTCGCAGCCATCCTGATTGCAGGGAAATGTGGTCGTTGAAAACATAACCCAAACCTGAATGAAACCGGTTCCTGCTGAAATGAGGAACTTTGTCCGTAAAAAATAATTCATTATAAACAGAAACATACACAGCATTGGGCACTATTTCCTTTTTGTTAACCGGAACTGAAACATTTAACCTGTATCGAAAGCGATTCTCATAAACTTCTTTGAATCGTTGTTCGGTCCTGTACCTGTGTTCTATTTCCAAAACTGATAATTTTTGCTGCATTATAAACTGCTGCCATAAGCGCACTTCCTCTTGCCTGGAATAATTTTCATAATCGGGCCCTTCATTGAACGTGTTGTAAAATCCTGTACCGAGCGTGAAAGAATAGCCAGGCAGAAATGAATAGGTCATTCCACCTTTTATTTCATAGTAATAAAACCGTTGGTAGATGGAAAGACTTCGTAATTGAAGTTCCGTATAGACACTCCATTTATTATTTAAACGGGCCTTCACGTTCATCATACTCCACGAGCCGGATCCTTTTTCCTGCGCCAGTGCATTCGTTGATAACAACAAGAATGCAAACAAGGAGAATGTATTTAACTTAAACCTGATCATTATAAACAATTAAGCGCTGATTGTCGCTGCCCGCTAACATGGTAAAAACAAAGAATTACCGTTGCAATTAATAATTTTTCCTGGCAAATATCGTTTTGAAAGTAATGCAAATGGGTTTATTAAAACAATAACATTTGTCCTTTCATTTTTCTGATATATTTGCCCGAAATTTTAACTAACAAAAATGCCCTCCAGCAAGCGCGATCGATACAGCAGCAGGATGTTTGCTATTCTTTTCCTGTTTCTTAATTGTGTTTGCATTGTGGTGCCCGGTTCAAAAAATATTTCGGAAAGCCTTACAGAAGTTATCGCTTCATTATTAGGACATGATCTCAATAGCTCAGCTACAGAAGAAAATCAACTGGCTGAATACTCTTTAAAACATCGCCCTGCAAGACTTTCAACAACTTCCAGTTATTGCATTTACGATAATAATTTTTATGGTGATATCCCGTTGCCTGCTGTTAAGAAAAATTGCAAGTCGCCGGTAGCGGCCACGAGCTTTTTACCAAGACCGGAGTACTACGCCTTCCTCTTTCGCTTTACGTTGTTTTAAATTCATTTTGTTTGTAACCGGCAGGTAGTGATTTGCAAGATTCGTCTGCATTACGTGGCATCGCTTATTATGTTTACAACCTGCGACATCACTGGTTTTGATTCACCTTCTTTCTGCCTTTCCTGCACCAGTCTGGTGTCGGCAGCATTCGATAA
Source organism: Chitinophagales bacterium (assembly GCA_038258515.1). GTDB lineage: Bacteria > Bacteroidota > Bacteroidia > Chitinophagales > Chitinophagaceae > Ginsengibacter. Next base: position 3,561 of record JBBSPT010000075.1, read on the forward strand.
CGGATATCATAATTATTTACTTATATGGAAACTATCATTGAATTCTTAAACAATCTTATCAATCCGGAATGGATCGTTCAGCATGGCGGATTGTACTTTGTTGCACTGATCGTATTTATCGAAACCGGTTTGTTCTTCGGATTTTTTCTTCCCGGAGATTCCTTGTTGTTCATTGCGGGGATGATCATTGCCAATATCTTGTCACCCTTCGCCACGCCGGTTATCAATCTCGTTTTTTGGATTGGGTTGATCACAGCAGCAGGTGTTCTCGGCAATTTTGTGGGCTATTGGTTTGGCACAAAATCAGATTCCCTGTTTAGTAAAGACCGGTTCCTGTTCAAGAGAAAATACCTGTTACAGGCTGAAGCATTTTATGCAAAAAAAGGTGGAGCTGCGATAGTTATCGCCCGTTTCCTTCCGGTGGTCCGCACCTTTGCTCCCATCGTTGCAGGCATGGTAAAAATGAATCCTGCGAAATTTTCGGTCTATAACATCCTCGGAAGTTTTTTATGGGTTGCCAGTATTTTATCCGCGGGCTTCCTGTTGGGTGAGAATGCCTGGGCAAAAGACCACCTGGAAAAAATTGTGCTCGGTATCGTTTTAATAACCACAGCTCCTGTCTTACTGAAATTGCTGATAGGGAAGAAGAAAAATGATACCCATAACTTCGCTGCGCCGGGAGTAAGGAAAGAAGCGTTAGTTAACGAAAGATCATTATAAAATATCAACAAAATGGAGTTATTTTTCCCGGACTTTACAAGCCCTGCAATTTGGATAAGCTTGCTCACGCTCACTTTCCTTGAGATCGTGCTTGGAATAGATAATATCATTTTTATCTCTATTGTATCAGGCAAACTTCCCGAAAACAGGCAGCGTGCTGCGCGAAACATCGGGTTACTATTGGCTATGTTATTCCGGGTAGCGCTTCTCTTGTCCATCAACTGGATCATTAGTTTCAAAGACCCTGTCCTCACGATACCCGCATTGGATGGTGTTTCGGAAGAACCATTGGGATTAAGTATTAAAGACCTTATTCTGCTGGCTGGCGGATTGTTTTTGATCGTAAAAAGCACGCTGGAGATTCACCATAAATTGAAAAGCGGCCAGGAAGCTGAGCTGAAAAAGAAAAAAAGACCTGTTGGATTTGGCGCAGTTATTTTTCAAATAATACTGGTCGATGCAGTGTTTTCATTTGATTCGATACTGACGGCTGTTGGCCTGGTAGATAACGTAATGGTGATGATCATCGCCGTAGTTATTTCTATTTTCATTATGATGCTCTTCGCCGGGCCAGTCACCAGGATCATCAACAAACATCCAACACTCCAGATGTTAGCGCTTTCATTTCTTGTAGTAATAGGAGTTGTACTCATTGCCAGCTCCCTCCACCAGGAAATAAGTAAAAGTATTATTTATTCCTGCCTCGGCTTTAGCCTTGCAGTAGAATTACTTAACATCAGATTGTCCACTTCACGCACCAGCGCGAACAGGTGATTGAATTGCAAAATGATTTATGAAAATTTGTCCTTGAGGAATTTAAATAGTCTTGCGTATTAGGTTAGTAAGCGTATTTTAAATACGCTGCCCGCAACGGGTTCAAGCCAGGAATAACAATTCCTCCTTCAAAATAAATATTATAAAAATATTTTCAATACTTCTTTTCCGAAGTCTGGTTTTTCTAAGATGTATTTCACCTAATTACATACCCGAAGCCACCCTTTCCTAAAGAAAAGCCATTGACTATATCAAATTGAATTATTGGAAATTTGTCTTAAATTTGTGGACAAATGTCTAAACTTCAAGAATTATGACAGCCATCGCAGCCACTATCACAAGCCGGCTTGATAAAGAAATTTCGAACATAATCAAACGCCCGGGTTTTAATAAAACTTTCATCTCTTCAAAAAAGAACATTACTTATTCAGACTTTCTCTCGAATAAAATGCTGATGATTTCAGTGATCAGGGAGGGTGTCCCCTATTCACTATTCAACCTGATAAAAAATTTTACTCCTTTTACTGAAGATCATTGGGCGGACTTTTTAAATATTTCTACGAAATCACTCCACAGATACAAGCAAACTTCAAAGAGTTTTAAATCCATTCAGTCAGAGAAAATTATTGAGATGTCTGAAGTTACCAAAGTCGGACTTGACGTATTTGGAGAGATGGAAAAATTTAAGCTTTGGTTAGAAACGCCAAATTTTTCATTGGGAAATTTGAAGCCGTTAGAGTTATTAAAAGACTCTTACGGAAAAGAATTGGTCATAAGTGAACTGACAAGAATCAATTACGGAATATTAGTTTGATGGAAGCGTACAGATTATCAAAACAGAGTTACGCTTCAACATTATCGGGTAAGGGAGCTGCCATCAAGGGCGCCCGATGGAATTCTATCGGCGTTGAGATGATCTATACAGCCGCTAATCGCTCGTTAGCTATGGCAGAAGTTGCGGTTCACTTCAGTTTAGCAACGCTGCCTGACGACTATATGATGGTGACTCTTTATATACCGGATGACATTTCGCTTTTGAAGTTAAGTACAACAGATTTGCCTATTGATTGGAACTCTTTTCCACACCCTTCTACTACCCAGCCAATCGGTGACCAATTTATTGCCGACAGAAAATATTGCGTATTACAAATTCCTTCAGCAATTACACAGGGAGATTACAATTTGTTGATAAATCCCGGTCACCCACAATTCAAAAAAATCAAAATAGTGGCGATTGAAAGTTTTCCATTGGATAAAAGAATTTTTAAATAGCCGATGTTCGGCTTAAAGCCTTGGCAAAATATTTCCTGACTAATAATGAAACATAAAGGCATGAAATTTAGTCTGCATAATTTACAGCAAAAGAAGCCAGTGAAACGATTTCATTATTTTTAATAGATAATTGTGTGGCGTCAAGAAAATCAATAAACAAAAAAAGATCTGTTCGTACAATTTATTATCAAATTTGAAAACGCTGACGCTACTTTTTATTCAAGTGAAATTTTTACTACGCAATGCGTGAAACCTAATGACACCTCAAAAGATAATTTCATTTTGTTTCCTGCTGTTTATATATGGCTTGTCTCCGCTTATCTTATTTGCCCAGGAAGACAGTTCTTCCCTTACGAACCAACATGATACTACCAATAACAAGCCGCTCATCGATCACCTGAAAAATAAGAATGGTTTTATCTCAAAAGTGATGAGACCTTTCATGCAGGATACCGCACAAGATAACGATCAAAACATCCGTCGGAATGATGTACAGTTTCAAAAATACCAGGGGGCGGTAATAAGAAATATTATTATCTCAGAACTTCCATTCGGCATAAGCATTTCAGACAGCGAAAGACGGGTAGTGACGTTTCTTACCAAACTTGCAAATGGGATGCACAGGATCAGCAGGCCTTCGGTCATCAGGAACAATCTTTTTTTTAACAGTCTCGATACTGTTCAACCTTTTGTGATGGCAGATAATATAAGGTTCCTGCGCCAACTTCCTTTCATCCAGGACGCCAGCATCAGGCTGGAACCTGTGCCAGGTAGTAGTGACTCAGTTGACGTGATTGTCGTGACTAAAGATCTCTTTTCCATAGGTGGGTCAATTGGCTCACTGGATTTTCAAAGATCGGAAGTGGAAGCAAGAGAAGACAATTTCGCCGGGCTTGGAAATGCCCTTATGTTCCAGGGCTTGTATGATAGCAAAAGGCGAAACAACTTTGGCATAGGTGCCGGCTATATTCAACGAAACATCGGTGGAAGTTTTATAAATGCAGAATTAGGCTACCAGAGCTTTTTTACGGCCATCGACGGCCCAAAGGAAGAAAATTATTATTATGGAAACCTGCTGCGTCCACTGGCCAGCAGGTATATGAGGTGGACCTACGAAGTTCGTGGATCTTATCATACTACCAGGAACATGTATCATGCGGATTCAATCTATTTCGAAAACAACCGCTACCGCTACTACAATCTTGACTCCTGGGTGGGTTACAATTTGAACCCCAAAGATTTTACGATACAGAAGGAAGACAGGAAACTAAGAAAGTTAATCGGGCTTCGCATTTTCAAACGGGATTTCCAGGAAGTGCCATTAAAATACTCATCAGATTACTATTGGAAATTTGCAAGCCTTACAGGAGTGCTCGGCTCAATTACCCTCTATCGCCAAAACTTTTACAAAACGCAATACATTTATGGATTTGGGCGAAACGAAGATATTCCCGAAGGAATTAATCTTACGGTAACTTCCGGCGTTACCAGGAAGCAGGGAGTGGTCAGACCGTTCCTGGGATTCAATTATGAGCGCTCCCATTTTAATGAAAAAAACAATTACATAAGCTATAAAATTCGTGCAGAGGGTAACCTGAGAAAAACATCGCTCGAAGATATAAATCTGCTTGCGGGTATCTTTTATGTGAGGCACCTCCGCAACCTGGGAACAAGATGGAAGCAACGCTTTTTTCTAAACCTTGATGTAGCTCAGCAGGTGAATACAGTGCTGAATGAACAGCTCCTCCTCAACAGTCAATATGGTTTGCCCGAGTATGGAAACAGGTTGATTGGCGGCACCCTGAGGGCAACAGCAAAGGTTGAATCAGTATTCTTTAGTCCCTGGTCTGTGGCGGCATTCAGCTTCGCACCGTTTGTATTTTTCCATACAAGTATCTTCTCACCTTATTTATCTAATGCACACCTTTATTCGTCAATCGGGGGCGGATTGAGGATTAGGAACGAAAGCCTGATATTTGGAACCTTCGAGATTAAGGGCTTTTACTTTCCTTCTAAAAATTATTACAAAGAGAGCTTTAGGCTGGACATCGCAACGGATCTCAGATTCAAATACAATCCGCAGCTTATAAACAAGCCGGATTTTATACAGATAAATTAATGCGGAGAGTCTCCAGGGACAGGTTGCAAAAAGAAAAGCATCAAGTCCTGTTTTCATACTCGCTCAATTGCTTAAGTCCGTACTAATTACTAACCCGATGCTTTCTTCTTGAAAAACTTCCGCCAAGTGATTGGGTTCCGTCCCTCAATAGTTTTATAAAGATACGATGGTGAATAACCGTTTTGCAAATTTTTGCCTCCCAAATTCCTAACCTGTTTTGAACAGGAATATCCACAGAAAAGAAAGACTTATGCCTATCTTTTTTTGGAAAATGTGCGTAACGAAAAATCAACAAACCAGAAAGTGACCGGCATTTTTCAAACTTTACTATCTTCAATTATTCATTTTTTTTAATTATGGCGCACTCTGGTCGTGGTGTCGTGAGCCGCATTGTTCGTTTCATTTCCCAACTATTAAGATCTCTCTGGCTTTTCTTCCCCGGGATTTTGTTTTTGATTTTGTTTATTTTCTCATTTTGGATGATGGGCCAGGGAAAAGATATCATCATTGCATTTACTGAGAATAGCGTAAATATTGGATTTATATCCTTCAGTTACACAAGGCTCGTTTTTTTTATGGCCATCGGGTTTTGGGTTTATGTTACCTGGTATTCCTCCCGGATTATCTCCTATGTCAAAAAGTCGAAACAAAAAGAAAAGGTAAGGGAGATCGCAGGGATCGATGATGAAGCAGCAGAAAGGGAATATGAAGATCATCCCTTCTATTTTGAGCTGAACGATCATTTTCTGCGGGAATTCCCCGTCCTTTTAGGCAATGCCTGTTTCCTGGTTCTCGAGTTGGCGGTGCTACAGTCACCGATACTCGACCATCCTATGGGTTCCGGGCTTGCATGGGGAATTTTCATCGTTCTCATGGTTGGGTTGCGCTATCTCAACAATTGGATCGCTGCATCAGGGGCAATGAATTTATCGTTCAGAAACACCTTCAATATCCTGCTGTTTATATTGATCGGATTAATTCTGGTGGTTTGCTTTATGCCCGGCAGGGTGCATATATTGTTGTTGCTCGTGCTGCTTCTGTGGTTTCACTGTGTGTTTATTTTTTATGTAAATCTTCGTGTTGCAAAAATGTTGACGAAGCCAGGATCGCAACAAGCCGTCAACAGGCAAAAGGGATCGGTTCGGCCACGG
>JBBSPT010000076.1:0-9588 GCA_038258515.1 Chitinophagales bacterium
AAGTTTCAGAAATATTCCTGAAGTATGTGGAACGCTTTTAAGCGATATCAGCGCCTATGATATTATAAATGCTGATTCGGTGATTTTAACTGAAAGTGCCGCGAAGATTTTTGCAGATGAAAGTGAGAAAGAGACTAACGAGGTTGCCGAGGCGTGACGATGAAAAATAGAAATGTCAATGGGCTTAAGCCCGGATATGAATTACGTTTTTGATTTTCCTGCCGCTAGCAATCGGAACAAAATATTTTAAAAAAGAAAAAAATGAAGCTGTCTGAAGTTTTGATAAAGCCGGTACTGTCTGAGAAAGTAAACAGGTTGACTGAAAAGTTCAACCGGTATACTTTCATTGTAAACAGGAAAGCCAACAAGCTGGAAATAAAAAAGGCTGTTGAGGAATTTTATGGAATCCAGGTGGAAAATGTAAATACTGTTACGATGCCGTCAAAAGTGAAACAGCGTAATACAAAAGCCGGTTTACTTGTAGGAAGAAAGCCCGCAAAGAAAAAAGCAATAGTGACAATTGCTGAAGGCGAGACTATCGATTTATATGGAAATGTATAGATCCCAAATAATTTAGGTTTAGAGTAACCAGATACCGGGTACAACCGGACGATTAAAATTGTAAATCATGGCTTTAAGAAAATACAAACCGACGACCGCAGGAACCCGCTGGAGGATTGGAAACGCATATGCTGAGATCACGACAAATGTTCCTGAAAAAAGCCTTGTGGAAAAAGTTCATCATACGGCAGGTCGTAACTCTCAGGGTCGCAGAAGTATGCGTAATCTGGGAGGCGGACATAAAAGGATGTATCGTGTTATCGATTTTAAAAGAGATAAAAAAAATATTCCTGCAACAGTGAAAACGATTGAATACGATCCCAACAGGAGTGCATTTATTGCATTGATCGTTTTTGCAGACGGTGAAAAAAGATACATTATTGCGCCGCAGGGTTTACAACTGGGAGCTACTATCGTCAGTGGAGATACGGTAGCGCCGGAATTGGGAAACGCGTTAATGCTAAAAAATATTCCTTTAGGAACGGTGGTTCATAATATTGAAATGCAACCGGGGCAGGGAGGAAAACTCGCAAGAAGCGCCGGATCGTCAGCACAACTTGCCAACAAGGAAGAAAAATATGGGGTTTTGAAAATGCCAAGTGGCGAGCTCAGGAAGATTTTAATTAAATGCTATGCAACGGTGGGAGTTGTAAGCAACAGTGACCATAACTTGCAAAGTATGGGTAAAGCCGGCAGAAACAGGTGGCGAGGTATCCGGCCAAGAACAAGAGGTGTTGCCATGAACCCTGTCGATCACCCAATGGGTGGAGGTGAGGGAAAGGCATCAGGCGGTCATCCGAGAAGTCGTACAGGCAAGTATGCAAAGGGACAGGTTACCCGTACTCGTGGTAAAGGTTCTGATCAAATGATTATTCAAAGAAGGAATGGCAAGAAACTGCCAAATAAATAAATGATTGGTGATGCGCATAGATTGCGTTATCAAAATCACATCGTAAATCGTATATAACAGATGGCTCGTTCAATTAAAAAAGGTCCTTATGTAGAAGCCAAGCTTGAAAACAAAGTGCTTGGAATAAATGAGGGAACAACAAAAAAGAGTGTTATTAAAACATGGTCCCGCAGATCGACGATTACGCCGGACTTTGTGGGTCATACATTCGCTGTCCATAACGGAAATAAATTTATTCCTGTATATGTTACGGAGTTTATGGTAGGCCATAAGCTTGGTGAATTTGCCCCAACAAGAAATTTTAAAGGACACTCAAGTAAAAAGATCGCCTAACAGGCGCCTCCGGCAAATTGCCGAGGTTTTGGTAATAAATAAAAGAGATACCCTGATGAATCTACTTTCTATTGAGAAGTCAGTGATGTCAAAATAAAATAAGATGGAAGCAGTAGCTAAACTTAATAATTATCCCACATCTCCCCGCAAAATGCGATTACTGGCAGATTTGATTCGTGGACTTGAGGTTGAAAAGGCGTTGGGAATATTGCAGTTTAATCCAAAACATCCTGCAGTTCCCTTGTATAAATTATTAAAGAGCGCTATCAATAACTGGGAGCAAAAAAACAGTGATGAGAAAGTAGAGGATGCCGGATTAATTGTGAAAACAATTATGGTAGACGGAGGAAGGGTAATTAAACGTATGCGTCCCGCTCCGCAGGGCCGCGGATATCGCGTTCGCAAACGCAGTAATCATGTCACGATCGTTGTAGATAGCAATAATCATTTTGCAACCCTGCCAGCCAGGAAGGCTGCTGCCAAAGTTGAGCCTGTAGTAGTTGAAGAAGTAGCGCAACCGGAGAAAAAAACTGTTCCGAAAGCTAAAAAGAGTGTTGCAAAAACGCAGACAGAGAAGAAGGAAGCAACTAAGAAAGCACCTGCGGCAAAGAAAGCTACGCCGGCAGCGAAAAAAACGGAAAAGAAATCAGACGAAAAAAATACAAAAAAATAAAAACCAAAAATGGGTCAAAAAACAAATCCGATTGGAGCGAGACTGGGAATCATACGCGGGTGGGAAAGCAACTGGTTCGCTAATCCCAGGGACTATGGCAAAAAACTGGTAGAGGACGATAGAATCAGAACCTATCTTAACGCCAGGATTAGCAAAGGTGGTATCGCAAAGATCGTAATTGAGCGTACACTCAATAAACTCATCATAACTATTCACACTTCTAAGCCTGGGATCATCATAGGTAAAGGTGGCGGAGAAGTGGATCGTATCAAGGAAGAATTGAAAAAACTCACAGGTAAGGACGATGTTCAGATTAACATACTTGAAATACGCCGCCCTGAGTTAGATGCTAATATCGTTGCCGATACCATTGCCAGGCAAATTGAAAATCGTATCAATTATAAAAGGGCGATTAAGATGTCTATCGCTTCAGCGCTAAGGATGGGCGCGGAAGGAATAAAAGTGAGAGTAGGCGGACGTCTCGGCGGAGCTGAAATTGCCCGGAGCGAGGAGATCAAACAAGGACGCACTCCGTTGCATACATTGCGTATGGATATCGATTATGCAAACGTGTTCGCCCAAACAGTCTATGGAAAGATTGGAGTAAAAGTTTGGATTTGTAAAGGCGAAGTTTTAGCAAAAAGAGATTTGAACCCCAATATTATTGCAGGCGGAGGAAAGAGTGATGACATGCAACAGGGTGATAGAAGAGGTGGGTTTGGCGACAGGCGCGGCGGCGGTGGAGACAGAGGAGACAGGCGCGGTGGTGGCGGAGATAGAAGAGGTGGTGGTGGCGGCGGCCGGGGTGGAAGAAGATAAGCGGATAATTTAAAAGCAATAAAAGTTTATTGCAAAATGATAATATTTCAAATAAGATAAAATGTTACAGCCAAAAAGATCGAAGCACAGGAAGATGCAGAAGGGGCGTATGAAGGGTGATACCAAGCGTGGCGCTACAATTTCCTTTGGAACATTTGGATTAAAAGCATTAGATTCTGTTTGGTTGACCAACCGGCAAATTGAATCGGCAAGGCAGGCGATGACCCGTCATATGAAACGTGAAGGAAATGTTTGGATCAGAATTTTTCCCGACAAACCTATAACCAAAAAGCCCGCAGAAGTAAGGATGGGAAAGGGTAAAGGTAATCCTGAATATTGGGCAGCAGTGGTTCAGCCAGGCCGAATCTTGTTTGAAGCGGATGGCGTTTCTTTGCAGGTCGCGAAGGAAGCATTTGAACTCGCAGCCCAGAAACTTCCAATCGCAACGAAGTTTGTAGTAAGAAGAGATTATGATGTCAGTTAAATAGCGTTGATCGAACGATTAGCTAATTAAAAAAATAATGAAATGTCAAATAGAAACGATTTCCTGAACAGTCTGAAAGAGATGAATGACACTGAACTTAAATCGAGAATACAGGAGGATGAACTCAGGGTGAAAAAATTAAAGTTTGCTCACGCTGTATCTCCAATCGAGAACCCAATGAACATCCGCGCAATCAGGAAAGATATTGCACGTCTCAAAACAGAATTAAGAAAAAAACAATTGAATAGTTAATGTGCTAATAGATGGTAGCACTGTCTCACATTATCAAACTGAATAAAATGTCTGAAAGAAATTTAAGAAAAATAAGAACTGGTGTGGTTTCCAGCAACAAGATGGACAAAACGATTACCGTGAATGTGGAAAGAAGGGTGAAGCACCCCATCTATGGAAAGTTTGTGAAAAAGACTACCGGGTTTCATGCGCACGATGAGAAAAATGAATGTAGCATCGGAGACGTGGTGAGGATCATGGAGACCAGGCCACTGAGCAAGTTGAAGAGATGGAGATTGGTGGAAGTTGTTGAGAAAGTTAAATAGAAAAAAGTTGGGAGAGGTAATCTTTCCCCTAAAAAATACCAGGATAAAATAAAACAAGATGATACAGCAAGAAAGCAGGCTAAATGTGGCAGATAACAGCGGCGCAAAGGAAGTACTTTGTATCCGCGTCCTGGGAAATTCAGGGCAGGATTATGCCCACGTGGGAGACAAGATCGTGGTATCAGTGAAAGATGCAATGCCTGCCGGAGGCATCAAAAAAGGAACAGTAAGCACGGCAGTTATAGTACGCACAAAAAACAAGCTGCGTCGTAAGGATGGATCTTATATTCGCTTCGACGATAATGCGGTCGTTCTGCTCAATGCATCAGACGAACCAAGAGGCACCAGGATTTTTGGCCCGGTTGCCCGTGAGCTAAGGGACAAAGGCTATATGAAGATAATTTCGCTTGCCCCTGAAGTATTATAAATGTATCTTTGCACCCCCAAAAAAAGGGGCTATTAATAATTAGGCATAATTGTCAAACATGAAGACGAGATTTAAATCAAAGTTTAATATAAAGAAGGGTGATTCGGTGGTGGTCATAGCCGGCGACGACAAAGATTTGAAGAAGCCCCGCAAGGTGCTCAGTGTAATTACTGATAAGGAAAGAGTGCTGGTAGAAGGTGTAAACATTGTTACCAAACACACTAAGCCTTCGGCCCAAAACACCAGGGGCGGGATCATGAAAATAGAAGCGCCGATCGCAATTTCTAATGTTATGCTTTGGGATGCAAAATCTTCATCACATTCAAAAATCAGCAGGAAAAGAGAAGATGGAAAATTGGTGCGGACTGCTAAAAAATCAGGGGAGGTAATTAAGTAATGAGCACTGAAAAATATACACCCAGGCTACAGGTAAAATATAAAAAGGAAGTGATACCTGCTTTGATGAAAAAATTTTCATATAAAACCGTTATGCAGGCTCCACGTCTTGAAAAGGTTTGCATCAATCGCGGTGTAAACGGCGCAGTTGCTGATAAGAAGCTGGTGGATGTGGCAGTAGAAGAGCTTACGACTGTGACTGGTCAAAAGGCCATCCCGACGATGTCAAAGAAAGATATTTCAAACTTCAAGCTTCGTAAGAATATGCCAATTGGGGCGAAGGTTACTTTACGTGGGGTGAATATGTATGAATTTCTTGACAGGCTCGTTTCAGTTTCATTACCGAGGGTACGCGACTTTAAAGGTATAAGTGATAAAGCTTTTGACGGTCGTGGAAATTACACGCTGGGTGTAACCGAGCAAATCATCTTTCCGGAGATTGATATTGATAAGGTAAATAAGATTACGGGGATGGATATCACTTTTGTAACTACCGCTAATACCAATGAGGAAGCATTCGAGTTGTTGAAAGAACTTGGGATGCCCTTTAAAAATGTAAAAAAATAACTCTAAACGATCAAGGGTATAAAAAGTATAAAATATGGCTAAAGAGTCAGTCAAAGCAAGGCAGAGAAAACGGGAAAAAATGGTGGCCAAATACGCAGAAAAGAGAAAAGCGTTGAAAGAAGCGGGCGATTACAGGGGACTTGATCTTCTTCCAAAGAATGCATCACCAGTTCGCCTTAAGAATCGTTGCCAGCTTACAGGACGCCCAAGAGGCTACCTGAGGCATTTCGGTCTTTCAAGAAACATTTTTCGCGATATGGCCTTACAAGGTAAAATTCCTGGGGTGAAAAAAGCAAGTTGGTAATGAGGTCATTCTTAGCAAAAGAATTATAAACTTTAAATAAAATGCTCCCGTTGGGAGATGGAGGATAAAAAGATGGTTACTGATCCTATAGCAGATTACTTAACAAGAATTAGAAACGCCCAGATGGCAAGCCATAGGGTAGTGGAGATTCCTGCAAGTAATTTAAAAAAGCGCATCACGGAGATTCTTTATGATAAAGGGTACATCCTGAAATATAAATTTGAGGACGATTCAAAGCAGGGGTTGATCAAGATCGCTTTAAAATATGATCCTCAATCAAGGCTCCCTGCAATTCAAAGCCTGGAAAGAGTCAGCCGTCCCGGTTTACGGACTTATTCAAAGCCGGGCGAATTTAAAAGGGTGAAAAATGGATTGGGTATAGCGATCATCTCTACTTCCAAAGGTGTGATGACAGATAAAGAGGCCTCAGCTCAGAAAGTGGGTGGTGAAGTTCTATGCAATATTTATTAAATTTTTCGGTAAGATAATTAAGCCTTAGTCGTGGCTGAACACTTCCAAACTTATACTAAAATACAAACCGGCTATGTCAAGAATTGGTAAAAATCCTGTTATAATTGCGAATGGTGTGAATGTAACTGTAGGGAAAGATAACGTCATTACCGTTAAAGGACCCAACGGCGAATTGAAGCAGGCCATTGACCGCGATATCACCGTGGAAGTAAAGGATGGAAAAGTAGAGTTCAGTCGCCCGACTGAGCAGATTCGTCATAAAGCTTTACATGGCTTATCCCGGTCTCTTGTCAACAATATGGTGGAAGGAGTTACTGTTGGATTTAAAAAGCAACTTGAATTAGTGGGTGTAGGATACAGGGCAACCAACCAGGGAAACCTGCTTGATCTCTCTTTAGGATATTCTCACAATATCATTGTGGATGTGCCGAAGGAACTGAAAGTCACAACTGTTCAGGAAAAGGGAAAAAACCCGGTGATCACTTTAGAAAGTAGCGATAAGCAGTTGCTTGGACAGGTTGCAGCTAAGATTCGTAGCCTTCGTAAGCCGGAGCCTTACAAAGGGAAAGGTGTGAAGTTTGTTGGCGAAGTACTTCGCAGAAAGGCAGGCAAATCTGCTGGTAAATAGAAATTATTTGAAGTATAGAAAATAGAGAAATAAATCCCCTAAATCTTTGAATGAAAGTGGGAAAAAATTAGTATAAAAATGAACTCGAAAGTTAGCTCCAGGCAAAAAATAAGATTCCGCATCCGTAAAAAAATTAGCGGAAGTGCTGCAAAGCCGAGGTTGAGTGTGTTTAGAAGCAATAAGGATATTTATGTTCAGCTAATCGATGATGAAAATGGAAGCACGATTGCTTCAGCATCATCTCGTCAAAAAGATTTGGCTGCGCAGTCTATGAACAAGGTGGAAAAAAGTAAACTTGTGGGAGAGGCAATTGCGAAAAAGTCGATTGAGCTTGGGATTAAAGATGTCGTATTCGACAGGAGTGGTTATCTCTACCACGGTAGAATTAAAGCAGTGGCCGAAGGGGCAAGAGAAGGTGGATTGGAATTTTAATTGAATACTGCTGATTTTCCAGAAATAAAAAAATACAAATAGTTATAATGTTAAAAGCAAATACACAAAGAATCAAGGGTGCTGATCTCGAGCTGAAAGAAAAAGTCGTTTCTATTAATCGTGTTGTGAAGACAACCAAAGGTGGAAGGGCATTTAGTTTTTCGGCACTTGTCGTAGTTGGAAATGAGAATGGTGTTGTGGGACAAGGTTTGGGAAAAGCGAAGGAAGTACAAGAAGCTATTATCAAGGGAATAGATGATGCAAAGAAAAATCTCATCAAGGTTCCGATCATGCATGGCACTATTCCGCACGAGCAGTGGAGTAAAGAAGGAGCCGCAAAGGTATTGATCAAGCCTGCAGCCCCCGGAACTGGTGTAATCGCGGGAGGCAGCATGCGTGCAGTTCTTGAGAGCGCGGGTATAACGGATGTATTGGCTAAGTCTCTTGGATCTTCTAACCCTCAGAATGTGGTGAAGGCAACAGTGAAGGCATTAGCGACACTACGGGAGGCGGTTGAAATAGCAAAAACAAGAAATATTTCATTAAAGAAAGTGTTCAACGGATAGGATCAAAGCGAAAATTACAAGGCAATGAAAAAGATTAAAATCAAGTTGGTGAAAAGTGGAATTGACAGACCGAAACGTCAAAAATCCACGCTTCAGGCCCTTGGTCTCAACAAACTGAACGCTGAAAAATCAGTTGAAGCAACCCCGCAAATATTGGGTATGATCAAAAAAGTCGATCACCTCGTTGTGGTTGAAGAGATCGCCTGATGACCCGTGAGAAATAAAAAATATAAAGCGAGCTCCTCGTACACGGAGCGTTAAGTTCAAAATAAAGTACAATGCAAATACAAAATCTAAGACCAGCCAAAGGTGCCACTCACAAGCAAAAAAGATTAGGTCGTGGAGAGGCTTCCGGCAAGGGCGGTACATCTACAAAAGGTAACAAGGGAGGCCAAAGCCGTGCTGGTTACAAAATTAAAATGGCTCATGAAGGTGGCCAGATGCCTATTCAAAGGAGACTGCCAAAAAGAGGTTTTAAAAATAACAACCGTGTCGAGTACAAAGTTTTTAACCTCGGTCAGATTGATCAGTTGGTGGAGAAACACGATATCAAAGAATTCACTCCCGAAAATCTATACGTTAATAACCTCATAGGGCAGTACGACAGGATTAAAATATTAGGAAATGGCGTATTGAAAGCTAAAATTCCATTCAAGGTCAATGCTGTCAGCGAAAAAGCAAAAGGGGCCATCGAGTCCGCCGGCGGAACTATCGAAATAGTGAAATAAATAATTGATATTTGCTTTCAGTTCTGAAAGTCCAAATTAAATCTTGATAATTCTGTGAAGAAATTCATTACCACGCTAAAAAATATCTGGACGATTGAAGAGTTGAGAAATAAAATTCTCATCACTTTAGCCCTGATATTTGTATATAGGTTGGGTTCTTTTATTGTTCTCCCTGGTCTCGATGCCAATAAACTTACGAATCTTGAAAACAGTTCAAAAGGCGGTATGCTCGGCCTTTTGGATGCTTTCGTAGGCGGTGCATTTTCAAAGGCTTCTATTTTCGCATTGGGAATTATGCCCTACATCTCTGCTTCAATCTTTATGCAATTGATGACGATACTCGTTCCCCAAATTGCAAAAATTCAGAAAGAGGGTGAAAGTGGAAGAAAGAAAATCAATCAGTGGACACGTTACCTAACCGTGATCGTAACAGCTTTTCAAGCAGCTGCCTATATTGGGTTTTTAACCTCTTCCAACCGCGAGGCTTTGCTTGATGCTTATGCAGGATTTTTTTGGGTATCAACAGTCGTTCTTCTTACGGTCGGCACGTTGTTCGTTATGTGGCTTGGTGAAAAAATCACTGACAAGGGGTTAGGCAATGGCACGTCCATTATTATCATGATCGGAATTTTGGCGAGATTGCCGCAATCGTTTATGCAGGAATTTTATGCAAAACAGACCCGGGGGGGCGGAGGCTTGTTGATATTTTTAATTTAAATTGCAGCATTTATT
>JBBSPT010000077.1:0-9498 GCA_038258515.1 Chitinophagales bacterium
AACAAACTAAAAGCTTCGAACATTTATCCTTTTTTCAGGCCGCTGGAAAGTGACCAGGATACAGAGGTCGTAATCGGGGGCAAGCGGGTATTAATGTTTGGCTCAAACAGTTACCTCGGTCTCACGAATCATCCTTATATTAAAGAATGCGCGAAAAATGCGATTGACAAATATGGCAGCGGTTGTGCGGGATCCCGCTTTCTTAACGGCACCTTGGATTTGCACTTAAAGCTTGAAGCAGCGCTTGCTGAATTTGTTGGGAAGGAAGATGCACTCGTATTTAGTACGGGTTACCAGGTGAACCTCGGCGTCATTTCCGCCCTTGCAGCAAGGGGTGATTATTTATTTTTAGATGAGCACAATCATGCTTGTATTATCGATGGCGCACGATTGTCATTTTCAAAGCTTTTTAAATTCGGGCACTCCGACATGGGGCATCTCGAAAAATTGTTAAGTTCTGTTCCATTCGAAGCTTTCAAACTGATCGTTACCGACGGAGTGTTTAGTATGGAAGGAGACATAGCTTTATTACCACAGATAACTGAACTGGCGAAAAAATACAACGCTTCCATTTTTGTAGATGATGCACATTCCATAGGTGTTCTCGGGCAGCATGGCGAAGGCACAGCAGGTCACTTCAATCTTACCAAAGACGTTGATCTCATAATGGGAACATTCAGTAAATCGCTGGCATCTATTGGAGGTTTCATCGCAGCCGACCGAAATGTAATAGAATATCTCAAGCACCATGCGCGGTCGCTGATGTTTAGCGCCAGCATTTCTCCTGCGGCTACTGCCAGTGCACTGGCTGCATTAACTATTTTAAAGGAAAACCCTGGACTTATTGAAAAACTGTGGGACAATACCAACTATGCCCTGGAAAGATTCAGGAAAGAAGGATTTGAGATCGGTCCTACAGAAACTCCCATTATTCCTATTTACGTAAGAGATACAGAGAAAACTTTCCTGATGGCAAAAATCCTGATGGACAATGGAATTTTTGTAAACCCTGTAGTTTCTCCGGCGGTAAGCAACGAAGGCTCTCTTATTCGCTTTTCATTAATGTCAACACATTCAATCGAACAGATTGACTATGCCATTGACAAGATCAAAATGGTAGCGCAGCAAATCAATGTGAACTTAATACAGCAAGAACGAGCATGATTTCCATCAAAGAGGTTTCAGGAAAAAGCGACCTGGCGAAATTTATTGATTTCCCCCACGAGCTTTATAAAAATGACAGCAACTATGTTCCGGAATTATTTATCGCTCAGCGGGATCTCTTAAGTCCGGGAAAACATCCGTTTCATCAACACTCCGTCATCAAAAAATTTCTGGCGTTTGACGGGAAAGTTTTAAAAGGCAGAATAGCCGCAATTCTCAACAACAATCATAATAACTTCAATAAAACTCACGAAGGCTTTTTCGGATTTTTTGATGCAGTCAATGAAAATGAAGTTGCCATCGCACTTTTCCAGGCAGTGACATCCTGGCTTTCAACACAAAAAGTTGATAAGATCATTGGCCCGGTTAATCCTACTACCAATGACCCCTGCGGATTATTAGTGGATGGATTTGATTCACCACCGATGGCGATGATGCCTTACAACAAACCTTACTATTCATCTTTGATAGAAAATGCAGGCTATAAAAAGGAAACAGATCTGCTGGCTTATTACCTCGATTCCAAAACAACGGATGAAAGACCCGTGAGGCTACATAAGGCATTGGAACAAAGATTGAAGCAAAAAAATATTGTCATACGGAGAATTAACATGAAAGATTTTGCAAATGAAACCGCAAAATTAAAAGACGTTTATAATAAAGCCTGGGATAAAAATCTTGGTTTTGTTCCGATGACCGATGCAGAATTTAAGTACCTGGCAAAGGATTTAAAAATGATTTTAGATCCGGATTTTTGTCTCGTTGCAGAGCACAACGGTCAATTAATAGGATTTGCACTTGCCATCCCCGACATCAACCAGGTGCTCAAAAAAATTAAAAAAGGAAGGCTTTTACCAACGGGCATTTTTAAATTGCTATTTGGACGCAAGAAGATCAACCAATTAAGAATATTGGCTTTGGGCGTGATTGAAGGCTATAAAAAAATGGGAATCGAAGCTTGTTTTTACGCTTCGATCATTGAGAAAGCCGGAGAAAAGAATATAGCAGGAGGAGAAGCTTCCTGGATTCTCGAAGATAATTTTTTAATGAATAAAGGTATTCAGAGTATGGCGGGTCGTGTTTATAAAACATATAGGCTGTATGAAAAACCGGTATGAAAGAAAAAGTCATGATAACAGGCGCCAGCGGCTTTTTAGGATTTCATTTGATTGAAGCAGCGCTAAAAAAAGGCCTTGAAGTGCACGCCGCAATCAGGAAAAGCAGCGATGTAACGCATTTAAAAAATAAGCCCATCACCTTCACTTACCCCGACTTTGGAAGCATTGAAAGCCTGCAACAACACATCGAAGCAAAACAATACCAATACATCATTCACGCAGCAGGCACCACAAAAGCGAATAGTGAACAGGAGTACAACACCATAAACGCAACTTATTCTTTTAACCTGGCGAAAGCAGCAGAGGAGGCACAGCAGCCAGTCAAGAAATTTGTATTTATCAGCAGCCTTGCCGCGGCAGGTCCACTTGAAAACTTCGATTCTGTTATTTCCGAGAATTCAAAATCATCCCCCGTCACTTCTTATGGAAGAAGCAAGTTATTAGCCGAAGAAAAACTAAAAACTTTATCGATTCGCCCGATCATACTCCGGCCCACCGCAGTTTACGGTCCACGCGACAAAGACATTTTCCTGATTTTTAAAAGTATCAGGAATGGAATTGAGCCATACATCGGGACAAAAAGCCAACGGTTAAGTTTTGTGTTTGCTAAGGATGTGGCATCAATTTCTATCGATGCGCTCTTCAGCAATGAATCCGGGATCTACAATTTGTCAGATGGACACAGTTATACCCGTTATGCCCTGGCAGATTGCCTCAAGCGATTGATGAAGAAGAGGACGATAAAATTTCATTTACCAAAAGCATTGGTAAAGACAATTGCGTCCACTCTTGAAACGACCTACAGATTTACAAACAAAATGCCGTTGCTCAATAAAGAAAAAATAAATGAATTAGTGGCTGTTAACTGGGTTTGCGATATTGATAAGGCGAGGAGAGAGTTAGGCTATAAGCCGGTCTACGATTTGGAAACGGGGTTAAAAGAGACGTTAGCCTGGTACCAGGAAAACAATTGGATTTAAGTAAAATAATTTTTAAAACAATAAATATTAATTATGAAAGAAACGATATTGCCGGCGGATGGCAAGCTGGGAATACTCATCCCGGGACTCGGCGCTGTAGCGACGACTTTAATTGCAGGAGTTGAATCAGTGAAAAAAGGATTATCCGAACCGATCGGATCTCTCACTCAAATGAGTACAATACGCCTTGGCAAAAGGACTGAAGGAAGAAATCCAAAAATAAAAGATTTCGTTCCCCTGGCGGGTCTTTCCGATATCGTCTTTGGCGGCTGGGACATTTATGAAGACAATGTTTATGAAGCCGCGGTGAATGCAAAGGTGCTCGAAGCCCATCAGTTGTTTCAACTAAAGACAGAGCTGGAAGCAGTAAAGCCAATGCCTGCAGTATTCGACAAGCAATATGTGCGTAATCTTGATGGCACGAATACAAAACAGGGTGAAACGAAATATGATCTGGCCTTGCAACTGATGGAGGATATTAAAAATTTCATGAAAGACAATGATTGCTCAAGGGCAGTGATGGTTTGGTGCGGTTCTACTGAGAAGTATATCGAACCATCCTATGTTCATGAAAGCCTCGAGCTATTTGAAATTGGCTTAAAAAACAATGACGATCAAATCGCTCCGAGTATGATTTACGCGTATGCTGCGTTGAAGTTAGGAGTCCCGTTTACGAACGGAGCGCCCAACCTGACAGTTGACATTCCGGCACTCATAGAGCTTGCCAGAGAAACAAATACTCCAATAGCGGGGAAAGATTTTAAGACGGGGCAAACGCTGATGAAGACAATTCTTGCCCCCGGTTTACAGGCCCGTGCGCTCGGCGTGAGTGGATGGTTCTCTACCAACATTTTGGGTAACAGGGATGGAAAAGTGTTAGACGATCCGGATAACTTCAAGACGAAAGAAGTTTCGAAGTTGAGCGTGCTGGATCAGATTTTTCAGCCCGAATCCAATCCGGCATTATACGGAGATATGTACCACAAGGTGAGGATCAACTACTATCCTCCGCGCGGTGACAATAAAGAAAGCTGGGACAACATTGACATATTTGGCTGGATGGGATATCAAATGCAGATCAAAATAAATTTCCTTTGCAGGGATTCCATTCTCGCTGCCCCCGTTGTGTTAGACCTCGCACTTTTTATGGATTTGGCTAAGCGTGCAGGCATGAGTGGTATCCAGGAATGGCTTTCTTTTTATTTAAAATCTCCGCAAACCTTACCAGGCCTTCCTCCTGAGCATGATATTTTCAAACAACTCATGAAACTGCAAAACACGTTGCGGCACATGATGGAAGAAGATCTGATTACACACCTCGGACTGGATTACTACCAGGAGCTGATGGAAACATTGTGATAAATTTTGCCAAAGTATTGGCGACGGTAGGCGGCATTGGTCTGATTCCGAAAGGCGGAGGCACTTTAGTTGCAGCAGGGTATTGTCTGTTATGGCTTTTGCTGCCGGGTCTTTCACTTTTATTTCAGGTTCTATTACTGATATTTGTGTTGATTGCAGGAGTATGGAGCGCAACGATTGTAGAAAAAAATTGGGGTAAAGACAGCAATCATGTCGTGATAGATGAGTTAGCGGGAATGATTATAGCTTTGCTCGCCATTCCTGTAGGATTAAAGTCTATGTTAGTTGCACTCGTCTTATTCCGTTTTTTTGACATCTTGAAACCTCTTGGAATAAGACAGCTTGAAAAGCTTCCTGGGGGATGGGGGGTGATGGCTGATGATGTATTGTCGGGTCTTTATTCGTTGGCCATTTTGCAGCTTGCGATAAAAGTAAATTTGATTTAGAATGCTCACTTTTTTCAAAGCAAATATTTCTTCTCTTACGGCATCGCTTACAGATTACGCAGTGACGTTCGTCGGCGTGCATTTTTTTGACATGAACGTAGTCGGCGCCGGCGTCACCGGGACTACAGCGGGGGGACTTGTAAATTTCATGATGGGGCGGCATTGGGCATTTGACGCCAACAGCATGAACGCCGTTGGGCAGGCAAAAAAGTATTTGCTGGTTTGGGTGGGCAATCTTCTGCTAAACGCCGCAGGGATGTACTTTTTTACAAGGCTTGGAGTAAACTATTTGATTACGAAAGCAGCGACTTCATTGCTCGTGGGCTTCTGTTACAATTATCCGTTTCAAAAGCAATATGTTTTCAAAACAATTAAAAAGGTGCCGTCTGATCGTGCACTATTCTGAAAGAAAATTTAACCGATAGACTTCGATGAGGGAAAAACTGCAAAAGTTCATTTACAGCGTCATCAATCCCCTCGTGAAGGGCCTGATCAAACTTGGCTTTACACCCAACGCAATTACAACAACCGGTCTTCTTCTGAACATCGGCGTAGCCATAATTTTTATCAAAGGCGCTGAAATTGGGAATCGGGGCGATCTGTCCTATGTTGGCTGGGCCGGGGCGCTGATCCTGTTCGCGGGACTTTTTGATATGCTCGATGGACAGGTAGCACGGTTAGGAAATATGAGCTCAACATTCGGTGCACTGTTTGATTCAGTTTTAGACCGGTATAGTGAGTTAGTGATGTTTCTCGGAATATGTTATTATCTGATTGCTCACCACTATTTTTTTAGTTCCCTGTTTGCGTTTATTGCATTGATTGGATCTATGATGGTAAGCTATACAAGGGCAAGGAGCGAGGGATTAGGAATAGAAAATAAAGGCGGACTGATGCAACGCCCGGAACGAGTTGTTCTTATAGGAGCAAGTGCCATGGTCTGCGGCTTAACTTCGTATTTCATTGGAGGCGATTATAAATATTTCGTTCCGGGAATAAAATATCATGTCTTCGAAACGATGTCGGTTTTTACAATTCCAATTACGATCATGGCGGTGCTTACGAACATCACAGCTTTCAAAAGATTGTACGAAGCTAAACGGGCTTTAGAAGCAAAAGAAAAATTATGAAAGCGGGCTTACTCAGATGCTTTTTTGTATTGTCAGCTTTCTTTTGGTCCGTTGGTTTGCAGGCGCAGGAAACTTCACCGGCAGATACTTTTCCTGTTCCCAACAAATCCCAAAATCAATTATTTTATCTTCAAAGGCAGCCCAATGCAAATACGATAGTAGTGGATCTGAATGTAAAAAATGGAAAACTTGATGTGGAAAATCCGGTCCATGTGTATTGGCTAAGATATACGGAAAACGGGCAGAAGGCTGAACTTAACTGGATACAGAAAACATTTGCATACGGAATCCATTCCAATAAGATAAGAGAAGGATTATACGAACTTAATTTTGTATCCTATAAAAAGATGAAATTTTATCTCGAACGGGGCACGAACAATGTTTGGAAAGTTTTTGCCAATCCTGGTGATGGGTCAAGAATGATTCTGAGGAGCATTTATATTCATGTCAATGGTGGAAGCTTTTGGAAGCCCAATGTTGAATATGTGGAATTAAAAGGTATCGACGCCGCAACTCAAAAGGAAGAAAGGGAAAAAATCCACTTGAAGTACTAAAGCCGCATGTCTAAAATAATTTAGTCAAAATAATTCTAAAACAGACACGACAATTACATTGAATTATGTTACGATGATACAAATCGATTCATCCTTAATTTTTCACCAAGGTTTTCCCGCGAAAAAAAAATGAAGTCAAAAGCATCATCTTTCAGAAGGTTTACCGCAAAAAACTTATCTGCTGTAATCTCCTTTTCAGTAATGTATTTACTTCTTTCACGCCTGTTTGTTGGCTTCAAGGCCGAGCAAATCGTGTTGATTGCTGTTTTTTGCATTTCATACTTCGCCTCGTCTACCAGCAGGAAATTTGTACTCGGCTTCTCAATTTTCATTGTCTACTGGATCATTTTTGATTTCATGAAAGCCATTCCAAATTACCAGTTTAATGATGTCCATATTGCAGACTTATATCATTTTGAAAAAAATATTTTCGGCTTAAATTATAAGGGGCAGATTCTTACACCAAATGAATTTTGGATAAAATTTCAACAACCCTTACTTGACGGATTAAGTGGCTTTTTTTATTTGTGTTGGGTGCCTGTACCTTTGTTGTTTGCGGTATATCTGTTTTTCAGGAATCGTGAAGAATTCCTGAAGTTCTCACTCACTTTTTTTTGGGTCAACATTTTAGGGTTTATAATTTATTATCTCTTTCCTGCCGCACCGCCATGGTATGTAGAACTTTTCGGAAATAACTTCTATCGGCTCACACCCGGTAACAGCGCTGGATTACAGCGCTTCGACGCAATGTTTCACCTGAATATATTTGGGGGCCTATATTCGCATAGCTCAAATGTTTTTGCAGCAATGCCTTCGCTCCATGCGGCTTACCCATTGATTGTATTGTACTATGGAATCCGGAACAGGGTAGGATTTTTCAATGTACTATTTGGCATCGTCGCCATCGGGATTTGGTTTGCAGCCGTCTATTCAAGCCATCATTATGTGACAGATATCATCGCAGGCATTTTATGTTTTATCATTGGGGTGATTTCATTAAATGCAATACTAAAATTAAAAGCTCCTCAAAAATTTCTACAACATTATCTTTCGATAATCCGATAAGCAACCTGATCTATTTGTATAAAAGCACAACATGCATTGATCAGCAAAAATTAATTATTGCTTTCATCTTTGCTCAGGTCTTTAGCGGCTTGAATATGAGAAGGATTCTTTTGAAACAGGGAAATCCACCCTCCACCAAACTGCTTGTCAATTTTTCCTTTGCTAAAAGAAAGTAGTGTCACGCCGCATCCCAGCAAAATATCTGCGATGCGGGCTGTTCCCGAAAAGCCCAATACGAAGGGAGCAAGAATCAACCAGGTTCCGAAGAAAACATTTACCCACCTTGCATTGCGTCCAATTTCTGTGCTCGCGACTACAGCAAAGGTGATTACAAGCGGACCGGCAATATGATTGTTATCACTTGCGATTTTGCTTAAGTTAATCATGCCAGGGAGCGTCATCACGATCAGACCGAGAAATATATTTAGTATTTGAGCCCACATATTCAAATGATTTCATCCACCACATTTCTATATCCCCAAAATGATTTCCACAGTGAATGACCGGATCTTTTTGCACGTTGCATAAACTGAAGGCTGGCCAGCATCTCATCGATTGCAGGAGCAATCATCAGGACAGAAATAGTCGCAGAAGTTAAACACAAAGTGCACCATGCGTTAAACAGCACAGGCTGAAAAACCACCAACATTATACTTACTAATCCCAGCGGCCCAACGGCCATTCCAAAAAGTATAACGATCCAGGGCATTGTTTTCCACCTGTTTACTCCGCCAACCGAACCTGTTATAACATCTATTAAATAAGCAAAAGCACCGAGCAATGCATCCGGTACCGGCAACAAATCTGCTATTTTCGAATTGAGAATTTTTCTACTTCCTTCTCCAAAAAAAGGATCCCAAACTGTATTAAATATTCTTAACTGATACATGGTCAGGTAGGTTGCGATGCCTACTCCGACTAACGCAACTACGATAATCGGGATGCGCTCATTCCATGCAGAAGGATTATAACTCCAGCCAGGAGGGATATAGGTTTGCTTTTCTAATTTCATAAAGGATAAACAGAGTCAAAAGGCTGATGTATATCAATAATTCAAAGCAAGAAATAATCCTGCCAAACAACAGCCTTATGCAATAACAAAAAGAAGAAAAGAGTAAGTATAAGTCGCCGGCAATATTTATCGAGCAAGGAAGTTCGATGCACAAACAAAAATATTATTTAATTGAGGCAAAATTTTTGGTTCGTCGGTAAACTTAGTGAAATGGCTTTCTTTTGGCTGTTTAACCTTAATAGGAAAATATTGATTTAGTGAAAGAAACCTTATTCCCTTATTATTACGAACCTACCTGCAATAAGGTTACCTCCGTTGTTCCATAACTTTTCTACGAAGGTCAAACATCCATTTTTAAAATTTAAAAATCAAAATCCAATAGATAAACTGAAGAACCAAATTTTTTAATCAGAAAGAATGAAGGCTTGCTTATGAACAAGTAGATTTAGAGAAAAGCTTTCTTAAAAAATGTATTCGCAAACCGTTATCCTTAGTCTGGGGATACAAACTTATCAATATTTTTTTGCCATTCCCATGCGCTTGTTACCATTTCACGCAGACCCAGCATTGCTTTCCAATCGAGCACTTTATCCGCTAAAGAGACATCAGCATAAATTGCGGGAGCATCCCCGGGCCGCCGCTCCCCTATTCTATAATTAACTTTTATATC
>JBBSPT010000078.1:0-9456 GCA_038258515.1 Chitinophagales bacterium
ACCATGATAGCGCAAGAATTTTATATCCCAAACCTGATTTCAACATTTCTAAATAGCATTTAAATTCACCTGGATAAATCTTCCTTTTATCCAAAATCAACGAAGGTGATTGCGAATAAACTGGTTTAATTAAACTCGGACTTCATTGCCTTCTTCAGATCATTCATAAGAGCGGGCACCAACTCATAAGGATTATACGGCACACCTTTCACAGCGAGTGTTTCTACCGGAATATATCCCCTGTAATTGCTGCTTTTTAATATTTTCATGAAACGTTTGAGATCAGTTTTAACCGGGCTGCCAATGCCAAAGACACTTTCCTTCACCTGCCAGTTGACTGTATATGGGATCACAGCCTCAATATCCTTGTATGGATCCCCAACTTTAAAGTTCCCCGTATCTAATATCAACCCTGCCCATTTTGAATTAACCGCCTTTACGACTTTGATACACTGCTCAGCAGTCTGAAGCATGTCACCATGATTTTGAATACCAATGATCACTCCATGCTGTTCCCCAAAAGCAGCACATTCTTTATAGCATTCAATCATCCAACCTGCTACTTCGTCCCATTTATTTTCGTAGCCTTTTGGTATTTCTCCTGCAAACAACCGTAGCACAGGTGCGCCAAGTTTTTCAGCAACGAGAATCCACTGTTTAGCCCTGGCAACATCTGCAGCCCTTAGCGCGGGATCGGGCGAAGCAAAATTGTTTCGTATTCCCGTTCCACTTATATCAATGCCCAGTTTAAATGCTCTAAGTTTCAGTTCATAAATGTATTCATCTGTTGGTACACCAGGATAACCGGGGAAATAATAACCAGTGACATCTATTGCCTGGATGTTTTGTGTTGCACACCAGTCAAGCAGTTCCAGCAGTGTCAGGTTTGGCTTGTTGCCGGGCTGGTCTTTCCCAACCATCATGTCGTTAAAAGAATACGCATTTAGCGCAAGCTTGATGAATGGCTGTTTATTAGCATCGTTGAAATTTTGTGCATGACAACTTATACTGCCAATGGCTGAAATAACAGCAAGTAGGAGAACCTGAGCACACTTTGCCCTCCCGTTTGAATTAATTTTCATCTTCAATTGATTTGATTGTTATTTTTTTTTACTAAAATCTCATTTTTGGCAGTTCGAAAATCATCGACACTTTATCGGGCAATCGTGCAATGGGCCTGTCTATTTCTTGACCACAACTTTTTAAATCAGCCAAATCATTTCCTATCCATTTTACCAGACCGCTGCCTCATTTCTTGAATAGCATAGTCATGGAAAGGGCATCAGAAGATCATTAGTAGAAAAGCGCCATTGAAAGTATTTTCGAATAACTGTATAGGTTTGATATGAAATTTTTATTTTCACTTAACCATATTTGATTAACTCAAGATATACGCCAATACTTTCATAACCAAAAACAAAACGAATGCTTGCAGAAGTAAATCAATCCGGAAAAAATTTGGGGCCTGGAGATGAGGTGCACGTCACCGGATATGTCGTCCGCATTTCCCTGATTGCGGCTCTCGGCGGTTTTCTTTTTGGTTTTGAAACGGCGGTGATTTCAGGAGCTGAAAAAACGATCCAGCAGTTA
This sequence comes from Chitinophagales bacterium, assembly GCA_038258515.1. GTDB lineage: Bacteria > Bacteroidota > Bacteroidia > Chitinophagales > Chitinophagaceae > Ginsengibacter. The sequence goes on from JBBSPT010000078.1 coordinate 1,591, forward strand.
TGGAGCCTGAGCCCTGGCTGGCAGGGCTTTACAGTTGCTTCCTCATTAATTGGAACCGTCATTGGTTCAGTAATCACCGGCATACCTGCACAGCGATTCGGAAGAAAAAAAATATTGTCTGTGATTGCAATCCTGTATTTGTTGTCAGCGATTGGATGCGCATTAACGCCATTTTGGTTGCTTTTTATCATATCCCGGTTTGTCGGCGGCCTTGCTGTAGGAGCGTCGTCGGTAGTAGGTCCCATGTACATCTCTGAAGTAGCTCCCGCCAGGCTTCGGGGGCGATTGGCAGCTTCCTTTCAACTGATGATCGTTACCGGAATTTTCATCGCTTTTATCACGAACTTTTTGTTTGTGGGACTTGGAGATTTTGCCTGGCGCTGGATGCTGGGCATCATGGTCATCCCGGCAGGTGTATTTGCGTTTCTACTTCGCTTCATCCCCGAAAGTCCGCGTTGGCTTGTGTTGAACAACAGGGATGCCGAAGCTCAGAAAGTTTTTTTGAAAACCGGGGAGACAAATGCGCTGGCGATAATACGGGAAGAACATACACTTTCTAAAAAAGGTATGAAGGAAAGTTTATTCAATGGCAAATACAACAAACCTATTCTATATGCAATGCTGTTGGCAATGTTTAACCAGCTTTCTGGTATCAACGCCATACTTTATTATGCACCGAGGATTTTTGAGATGGCAGGTTTTTCCAAAGCAGAAGCTTACCTGCAGCCGGTGTACATTGGAGCAGCGAACCTTTTGTTTACGTTATTGGCTTTGACTGTGATTGACAAGTTTGGCAGAAAAACTTTATTGCTGATTGGTTGCGTGGGGCTTATAGGCTTCCTCGGACTCACTGCATTTGCATTCAGTCCAGGGGGCACGGTGGGTAAAAATGTGCTATTTTATTTGATTGGCTATATTGCGTTCTTTGCTTTTTCACAGGGTGCAGTCTTATGGGTTTTTATATCAGAAATTTTCCCAAATTCTGTTCGATCCCAGGGCGGATCTCTGGGCAGTTTCACCCATTGGATCATGGCTGCAATTATTTCCTGGACCTTCCCGGTTATCGTGGAGGGAATTCCTAACGGCGGATTTTATTCATTCATTTTTTATGCGATTATGATGGTGCTCGCGTTCGTCTTTATTTGGAAAATAATGCCTGAGACCAAGGGAAGATCGCTGGAAGAAATACAAAAAGATTTGGGTATATCCTAAGTTGCAATTTTTTCGAAACGGTTATTTCAAATTCTACATTTAATACTGTTGATGCACAGCGGTGTCAATATAGTTTCTTGTCGTTCTGCTCTTTCCACTGTTCGAAAATCTTGAAGGCTTCAGCTTGACAAATATTCTCCGTGGGAATTTTTCTTTCGTCAATATTTTTCTGCATCTCGTGATAAATAAAGGAGTCATCAAAACCTATGCTGGCGGCGTCATGGCGGGTATTAGCATAATAAACAATTCTTGGGCGAGCCCAATAAATTGCTCCGAGACACATGGGACATGGCTCGCAAGAAGTGTAAATTTCGCAATCAGTCAATTGATGAGTTTGAAGATTTTTACACGCATCTCTAATGGCCATTATCTCAGCATGGGCAGTCGGATCTGATTGCAACAACACCTGGTTATTGCCCCGTCCGACAATTTTTTCAACATGAACAATAACACAGCCAAATGGGCCACCTTCATTTTTCTCAATGGCCGCCTGTGATTGCTTTATAGCCTCCATCATGAATTTTTCTTCTCTGGTCATAGTTGATGATTGAAATTGAAAATTACTCAATCTAAACTTTTGAAATGAGCATAGTTTTTGTGATAAATTTTATATGCCAAGAATTGTTGTAATAGATGATGATCTTGATCTCCTGAAAGCAGTGAAATCGCTATTGAGAAAGAGAGGTTTTGAAAATGTTTCAGTACATTCTGATTGGAGTATGGCAAACGACGATATTAAGATATACAAGCCACAGCTGATTCTCCTTGATGTTTTTCTCGGAAATGTAGATGGACTTGAAATCTGCAAAAGACTAAAGTCGAACCTCTCCACAAGAAGCATACCCATAATCATGTTGTCTGCATTCCCCAAAATTGCACAAATTGCAGTTCGTGAATTTGGCGCACGTGATTTTATTTGCAAACCTTTTGCAATAGAAGAATTTCTGAATAAAATAATGGGTATTGTTGCAAACAGGCAAAGCTATCTCTCTTGAACGCTTGTAACGGTCAGGATAACTTACTCTTTAGAAAGCTTTCAATAGCGCTGCAGGGAACAAACATAGGTTTATCTGAAATGGTTATGTTCATCGTGTTGCCTGCGATATTGTAGTTTCCCTTTATAAGATTTCCAAACACCGCAACAGAAAAATTTCCTGAATTTTCATTCCCTTCCAGCGTACCATCTTGGGCTTGTATCGCTTGTGTTACTTTAGCCAAAACCATTTTGGGCTCAGCAGAAAATGGTATGGAGAGGTTGCATCCTGACATATGTCAAAAATAGGGGAAGCTTATTGATTAAAAATAATTTCCTGAAAAGAATTTTAGGCTTGCTTCCCCATCTCTTATCAATTTCATTTTACCTTATTACAGTACTTTTTTGTAAATCTCATATTTAAAAAGGTGCATTGGGCAAAAGAGAAATGCTGTGGGCTAACCGCTCTTTTTAAATTTTATTTGCAATCGTTTGACGTATTTTCTTTAATTTGTTATTGTTCAATTTTGTTATCACGATTGCTTTTAACCTGGCCTTTCTCAGGCTTTTAAAACAAAATCTTCAACCGCTATGCGAGCTGCTGCCAAACGAGTTTTTACCTATTTTTATGCCGCTGCTTTTTTCCTGTTAATTGCTTATTTGTTTTTGATATTTCAGCCGGGAGATTCATGGGCAGGCTGGGTACTTGCATCTTTTTTTCTCTGCCTTGCGGTGGCCTTTCGCAGCGGTAAGTTAGTCAGGGGATTTTCTTATACCGTATTGATCCTTGCTGCGGTGACCCTCGCAATGTACTATCCGCAGTATTTCACAACTGTCGGCAACGTTAAGTTATCGGTCTTGATAATTCCACTGTTGCAAATCATCATGTTCGGGATGGGCACAGAATTGAGTCTTCGTGATTTTGCCAACGTCGTTCGTATGCCGAAGGGAATTATTGTCGGTGTTATTTGTCATTACACCATTATGCCTTTTGTTGGTTTAATGGTTGCAAGGTTGTTTCATTTTCCTGATGAAATAGCAGCAGGAATTATTCTTGTCGGTTGCTGTCCAAGTGGCCTTGCGTCTAACGTGATGTCCTATCTCGCCAGGGCAAATTTGGCGCTATCCGTTTCGGTCACCACCATCTCTACGTTGCTTGCCCCGCTACTGACGCCACTGATGATGAAGCTGCTCGCAGCAAGCTATGTCGAGGTAAATTTTTGGGCAATGGTTTGGGATATCACGAAAATTGTGATCATTCCTGTCGTGGCTGGATTACTTTTCAACCAGTTTCTTCATGGCAAATTTAAATGGCTTGATAAAGCAATGCCCTATTTTTCTATGGCAGGCATCGCATTAGTGTTAGTGGTGATCACTGCGGCAGGAAGAGACAGCCTTTTGAAAGTCGGTTTCCTGTTGCTGGCTGCAACAATTATTCACAATCTTGCAGGATACTTTCTTGGATACTGGTCGTCCCGGTTGCTTAAATTTCCTGAAAGAGATTGCAGAACTATTGCGCTCGAAGTGGGTATGCAGAATGCTGGTCTCGCTTCCGGACTTGCCCTTGCGATGGGGAAGATGGCCACCGCAGGATTAGCGCCTGTTATTTTTGGAACTGTAATGAATGTTACGGGTTCTTCACTTGCCAGTTGGTGGCATCATCGTGTTCCGGCAGATGAAGTTGATACAGGAGAAAGCATGACGCCGGTCATTTCATAAACGACATAATTTTTTGAATAATTTTTTATAAAAAACACTATTACTTATGCCCCTGTTAAAGAAGATCGCTGTAATCATTTTGCTCACCGCAATTGCACCAGCATTAAAAAGCCAGCAGATCAGTAAAGAGCAACTGATTTTTCTAACACCCGAATGGAAAGGAGAACGCTTTGATGATGGCAGACCCAAAGTGCCTGATGATATTATTCGCAGGATGAAAAATGTAAGCATAGAAGAGGCATGGGCAACAATGAAAAACGCCGGATTTTCTTACCAGATCGCAGAAGGATGGGAAACGATTAACCCGGACAGCGTGTTGGTGGGCCGCGCGGTCACTGCCACATTCATGCCCGGTCGCCCGGATATGTGGAAAGCCATTGACTCAGTGGGAAAGAAGCATGGGAGGAGAGGACAAAACACATGGCCCGTGGATTTGTTGGTAAAAGGAGATGTGTATGTTGCGAATCAATTTGGTGCAAAATTGAATGGCCCTACAATTGGCGACAATGTAGGAAACGCCATTTATGCAAAAAGCGGCAATGGTATTGTCTATGACGGCGCTATCAGAGATCTGGAGGGGCTCAGGGAGATTGGTGGCTTTACTTCCTATTATACAAGTTATGACCCTTCCTATCATAACCCCGGAAACGATATCAATACAATGATCATTGGTATAAACACGCCTACACTTATCCGTAAGGTGACTGTAATGCCCGGCGATGTTGTGTTGGGAAAGTTGGGCGTGGTGGTCTTTATTCCCCCTCATTTAGCAGAAAGAGTTGTAAAGACTTCGGAGATTGTAAGGTTGAGAGACATGTTCGGCCACCTGCGTTTAAGAGAAGGAAAATATACTGCCGGACAAATAGATGCCCGCTGGGCTGATGATATAGAAAGGGATTTTTCCAAATGGCTTAACGATCACATCAATGAACTTCCCGTTCCTAAAGAGCAAATCAAGGAACTGCTGAAAGAAAGAACCTGGTAAAACAGCTCGTCAGATGTGATCACCAAAAACTAAATATTTTATTTACAAATTATTGAATTAAAAATCTAATCAATGGCACATTCTTCATCCCGCAGATCATTTATGTCGAAAGCATTACTTGCATCGGCCATGGCTCCTTTTGCCTCCTTTGGCCAGGGGTTTCAACAAGCAATTGAAAGAACTGAAAAGCCCTCGGCTCCTTCGGACCTCAAGATCACCGAAATCAAATGTGGCTACATTAAAGGAAGTCTGTTTGTAAAAATTCATACGAACCAGGGAATATGGGGTTGTGGTGAAGGAGTGGATGCAATTCCAGGTACTTACTACCTCGTAAAAAATTTTGGCAACAGGCTTAAAGGTAAGAGCCCGTTGAATGTCCACCGCTTGTTTGAAGACATCCGCAAATCCGGATTTTTCCAGGGAGCTCAATCAGGCATGTATGTCGCTGTGTTATCCGCTATCGAATCAGCCTTATGGGATCTGGCAGGCAAAGCATTGAATCTGCCTGTTTACCAATTGCTCGGCGGAAAATTTCGTGATAAGGTAAGAGTTTATAATGACACAGCGCTTTATCAGCAGAGACTGCCCACTCCAAAAGATTTTGCAGCTGCAGCGCTGAAAGCGAAGAGTATGGGCTTCAATGCTATGAAATTCGATCTCGACCAGGCCAACGATCCAAACAAATATGATGTATATAACTGGACGGCAAGCCCGGCCGAACTTCAGCGGATGGTCGACCAGATTACTGCTGCCCGTGAAGCCGTTGGTCCCAACATTGATATCTGCGTTGATTTGCATGGACGCTATGATGCTCCAACGGCGCACGCCATCGCAAAGCTCCTCGAACCACTTAATCTGATGTGGTTGGAAGAACCGATTCCTGCAGAAAATGTGGAAGCGTATAAACTTATTGCTGACTCGACAACTACCCCCATTTGCGCCGGCGAAAATCTTTACCTCGCATACGGTTTCCGGCGCATTTTGGAAATCGGTGGTGTGGACATTATTATGCCTGATCTGCAAAAAACCGGTGGCTTGGGAGAAGGACAACGCATCGCTAATCTTGCGAATTTATATTATGTCCCTTTTGCTCCACACATGGTGGCGTCGTTCCTCGGTGCGATGGCAACAGCCCATGTTTGTGCATCTGTGCCCAACTTTTTAATCATGGAATGGCAATCTTATTTCCATACAGATCCGATGTTTAAGGAGATCGTGAACTTTGAAGGAGAGTGGGTGAAGGATAGTTTCATCACTGTTTCCGAAAAGCCGGGAATAGGGGTGGAGATAAATGAAGACGCTATGAAGAAATATGCAATTCCCGGAATTCCTTTTTTTGAGTAAAGGTTTTTCAGCGGTTGGAGTGGATTGAAGCATGGAGGTTTTTTGTCTCGGGCAAGAAGCTATGCAAAAGGCGTTGCAGGAGAAATAGCATTTAAATCGTTGCATACCTTAGTGCATACCTCAAAGAATTACCATAAACTGCCACAAGCCAACAACTTTTTTTGGCTTTTTATAAAGCAAAAAAAGTTTAATGAAACCAGGATTCACTAAACTTCTTTCAAACTCCTATCCCTGAACAAATCCTCTCTAAACTAATCAACTAATAGCTTACTTAAGGCCTTATAATAGTTCCATCATCTTTTCTAACTTGCCACCTCGATTTGGTCCCAATCGGGTATTTAGCGGCTTCCTTTTCATTGATATCTACGCCTATCCCCGGCACTTCATTCACACTCATATAACCATCTTTCATAGTAGGGCAACCTGAGAATACGGATTGCAATTTATCTGAGAACCTTCCTGATTCCTGGATTCCAAAATTCCATATGGCCAGGTCAATATGTGCCTGGGCCGCATGTCCAACAGGTGAAACATCACCAGGGCCATGCCAGGCTGTCTTGACATTAAAAAATTCGCATAACCTGGCAACTTTCATAGCAGGTGTTATACCTCCTATCTGTGATACATGGCACCGTATATAGTCAAAGTAATGATGAACAACGGGTTCTAAAAATTCATTGATATTATTAAATAGTTCACCCATGGCAAAGGGTACCGTTGTGCTTTCACGTAGCTGCTTCCACCAGCCTGTATTTTCCGGAGACAGCGGATCTTCAATAAAGAAAGGCCTGTATTCTTCTATTCGTTTACACATATTGATTATATTCATTGGCTGGGAGCGCTCATGGGTATCATGTAATAGTTCAACCTCTTCTCCGCATACTTTACGTACTGCCTGGAACATCGCAGGTACTGACTTAATGTAAGCTTCCTCATCCATATAGTTGTCCCCTGGTGCTCCAAAACCCGCCTTTTTAAAATCCGGCTCTTGTCGAGTGGCGCCCACAGCCCCATATCCTCCCTGCTGGATCCTCACATACTTGAAACCCTGATCCATAAAGGTCTGAACACTCGCAGCTACCGCTTCAGGAGAATTGCCCCCCGCATGACCATAGCAGGGGACCGCAAACCGGGACTTACCTCCCAGAAGCTGATACACCGGCATGTTTGCCCGCTTTCCCTTGATATCCCATAACGCCTGGTCCAAACCACTTAGCGCATTATTCAACACCGGTCCATTACGCCAGTAAGAACTTACATAAAAAGCGTTCCACATGTCTTCTATATTATCTACATCCCTGCCTACACAAAAATCTCCCATATAACAATTGATGGCAGCCACAACTGCTACAGCTCGTTGAGTAAATGTGGCACAACCTAATCCATATAAGCCAGGCTCGGTTGTCTCTACTTTTACTACAATTAAATTGGAGCCTTCTGGAGCCGTGGCTATCGCTTTTACACTTTTGATTTTAACCGGGCCAAGCCCGTTAGCATAAGCAGGTTTCTCATATGGCGCTGCTTTAGCACCCATACTCCCAAATAATCCCCAAGCTCCGGCAGTCGAGCCTACTGCCAGCGTTTTTAACAAGTTGCGGCGACTGGTAGAAAATTCATTGTTTACTTTTTTCAT
>JBBSPT010000079.1:0-9377 GCA_038258515.1 Chitinophagales bacterium
ACCGCATTTATGCGGTCCTGTTACTCGAATAATATTTGCTCCACGAAATTTAATATTCATCTTCGTTGAAGAAAAAATCTTCCTGGCTCGGGTAGTCGGGCCAGATGTCTTCCAGCCCTTCATAAATTTCACCGCCTTCGTCCTCGAGCTCCTGTAGGTTTTCCACCACTTCAATGGGCGCACCACTCCTGATCGAAAAATCAATCAACTCATCTTTTGTAGCGGGCCACGGGGCGTCTTCAAGGTGTGAGGCAAGTTCTAAAGTCCAAAACATATATTAACTCCTTTTTTCTATTAAGATTTAGCGCCTGTACGAAATTTCCGCAAAAGTAAAAGTAATATCGGGATTACCAAATATTGTTTTTTGCCTTTATAATTAGGTATTGACGAGGAATATAACGCATCCGGTGCGTGGAAAGTATTATTTATTTTTATCTTTTTCCATAGTGTATTAACCTTTACATTTAAGAATGCTAAAAGCAAATGGTATTTATAAAAATTATGGTACGCTGCCTGTACTAAAAGGGGTAGATATAGAAATTAACAAAGGTGAAATTGTAAGCATTGCTGGCTCCTCCGGCGCCGGAAAAAGTACACTTCTTCATATTCTTGGAACTCTTGATGTGGCTGACAGGGGCGAAATTTATCTCGACGAAACAGGCGTTGCTGATCTTAGCGGAAAGCAGTTGGCGGCATTCAGAAATAAAAACATTGGCTTTGTATTTCAATTTCATCACCTTTTACCTGAGTTCACTGCTCTTGAGAATGTCTGCATTCCAGGTTGGATAGCCGGACGCAAAACCAAAGAAGTAGAAGAGCATGCTTTATCGCTCCTGCAATTATTAAATTTGTCCAACAGAGAATCTCACAAACCGGGAGAACTTTCAGGAGGCGAACAACAAAGAGTTGCAGTGGCACGTGCGCTCATCAATAACCCTTCAATCGTAATGGCCGATGAACCCACCGGAAATCTTGACTCTGCCAACGCAAAGGAATTGCATAACTTATTTATCGATTTGCGAAACCGCTTCCAACAGAGTTTTCTAATAGTTACGCACAACGAAGAACTTGCACAACTGAGTGATCGGGTATTGCACATGAAAGATGGGAAAATAGTAAGTTAGGCTAATGCGGCTAATGATGATTTGCAGTATTTGATCATGCCTCCGGACTCGCAGATTCGTTGTCTCCCATGATGAGATTTGCTCCGCCATCACGCATAATCTCGTCCATGTTCCGATCGTTATCAACAATGCCTTTCTCTTCCAGCATCCTCATGTCCTTTGCATCTCTGAGAAATGCTGAAGCGAAAATAAATTCATTCAGCTTTTTATTTTTATTAAAAATGATTTCCTTATTGTTCCCTTCCCACTCCTTTTCACCCAAGTACAGATAAATAATATTTTCTCCAATCTCCATTACGCTATTCATGTCGTGGGTATTGATGATTGTTGTGATGTTGTTTTCTTTAGTGATCTCATGTATTAATTTATCAATCAGCAGAGATGTTTGCGGATCTAGCCCTGAGTTTGGCTCATCACAAAAGAGATATTTGGGCTTTAAGACAATTGCCCTTGCAATGCCCACCCGTTTCATCATACCTCCACTTATTTCGGCGGGATATTTTTTATTAACTCCTGAAAGATTCACCCGGTCGAGCACATCATTTACTCTTTCCATTTTTTTTGCATGATTCCAGGATGTAAACATATCCAGGGGAAATTTGATGTTCTGTTCAACAGTCATACTGTCAAAAAGCGCCGAACCCTGGAACAGCATTCCTATTTGCTGGCGAAGTTCCTTCCGGTGATCTTCATGCATGGTAGAAAGATCATTGCCGTCGAAAAGAATACCGCCACTGTCAACCTCAAATAATCCAACCATGCATTTTTGCAAAACAGTTTTCCCGCTTCCGCTGGTGCCTATAATCAGATTTGTCTTTCCAGTCTCCATAACTGCACTTATCCCTTTCAGAATTTCCTTTTCACCAAATGCCTTCTTAACATCTTTAAGTTCAACCATGAATAAGAATTATCAATTTTTTAAAACGTCAGCCGCAATACTTTCATATCGTACTCTATCAACTCAACAAGACCTGTGCAAGTAGATAGTCAGCAAATAAAATCAAAATACAACTTGTAATAACTGCCGTAGTGCTGGCACGGCCAATTTCCAATGCACCGCCTTTCACATTATACCCATAAAAGGACGAAACGCTGCTGATTATAAACGCAAATGTGTAAGCTTTCGCAAGCGCAAACCAAACATTCTTCGGAACGAACGACAGCAGCAAACCCCGGTCGTAAGTGTCTGCGGAAATAATACCAGCCGCCGATCCAGCAAGTCTGCCTCCATAAATTCCGAGCACAGCAGCAAGAACAACTAACAGAGGAATCGTTATGAGCGACCCTATAATCTTAGGCATCACGAGGTATGCCTTTGTATTGATGCCCATTATTTCCAGCGCATCAATTTGCTCACTGACCCGCATATTACCAAGTTCGCCAGCGATCTTGCTTCCGACAACTCCTGCGAGAACAATGCAAACCAGCGTGGGGGCAAATTCCAGGATTACTGTATCCCGCACCACCTGGGCAATCGTTTCCTTTGGAATCAACGGACTGGTGAGTTGATAAGCAGTTTGCACGGCGCTCACAGCGCCCATAAAGATTGAAATAACAGAAACGATCCACAGAGATCCGATCCCTATTTCAACTGACTGGTGCATCAATTCCTTCCAGTACATTTTGAAGTTTTCGGGCCTGGTGAACATACCCTTAATCATTAAAAGGTAGTTACCAATCGTTGAAAATAATTTCATTCTTACCTGATGATTTTGCTTAAACGAAAATTATAAATTATTCACGGGACAAATACAGAGTTTTGGCTTTGCAAAGACAAACTAATCGTCCATTGTTGCTTTTTTCAATCTTTTCCAGCTACGCGTTGACATGGTTTCATTTTGTTTGATGTTCATACACTTTTCCTGGGCATCCACCACTGCGATCAACACCATATTATAGATACTCCGGACGTGGCTGCCCAACTGCAACACATGCACCGGCTTTTTCAATCCTAACAGAACCGGGCCAATGGCCTCTGCGCCTCCTACTTCCTGTAGCAGGTTGTAGGCCACATTGCCCGAAGCGAGATTAGGGAAAATCAAAACATTGATGTCTTTTCCAAGCAACTCACTGAAAGGATAATTGTCTTTTATCATCTCTTTGTTGAAAGCCACATTCGCCTGCATTTCCCCGTCAACGATCAACGACGGATCCTTTTGCTTCACGATCTCTGTTGCCTTCGCTACCAACTTAGCCTCGGGAGAATCACTGCTTCCAAAATTGGAATAGCTAAGCATTGCAATTACCGGTTTGATCCCGAAGTTCTTCACTTCTTTTGCAACCATTAACGTAATATCAGCAAGCTCTTCTGCCGTTGGATTAAAATTTACTGTTGTATCGGCTAAAAACAAGGGACCTTTTTTTGTCATCATGATGTACATACCTGCCACTTTCTTGATACCTTCTTCCACGCCTATCACCTGCAACGCGGGACGAATGGTGTCAGGATAATTTTTTGACAGTCCTGAAATCATAGCATCTGCATCACCCGTTTCTACCATCATGCAACCGTAGTAAAGACGGTCTTTCACTATCTTTTTAGATTCATAATAGTTGAATCCTTTCCGTTGTCTTTTTACAAAAAATAATTCACCATACTGCTTCCGCTTTTCCAAAGCTGCTTCGCTTTTAGGATCTATGATTTCCATTCCTTCGAGTTCAATTCCATTTTCACTGGCAATCGTTTCAATTATTTTCGGATCACCTAATAATATTGGAAAAGCAATGCCTTCGTCCAACACGAGCTGGGCGGTCTTCAAAATTTTTTGATTTTCAGCTTCGGCGAAAACCACCCGCTTAGGATTTTTTCTTGCCTTGTTCCCTATAACTCTCAGGAGCTGGTTGTCAATTCCGAGTCGCTCATTCAAATCTACCGTGTATTGATTCCAGTCTGAAATGGGAGTTCGCGCTACGCCGCTTTCTATAGCTGCCTTTGCCACGGCCGGAGCTACTGTGGAAAGCAGGCGATTATCAAGAGGCTTTGGAATGATGTAATTCGAACCGAAAACAATATTTCTTTCATTGTACGCCATCGTCACAATGTCTGGTACTGGCGAGCGTGCCAGCTCTGCCAATGCTTTTACGGCAGCAAGTTTCATTGCTTCGTTTATCTGCGTTGCCCTCACATCCAGCGCTCCGCGAAAAATGTATGGGAAGCCTAAAACATTGTTCACCTGGTTAGGATAATCACTTCTGCCGGTGGCCATTATCACATCCTTTCTTGCTGACGTGGCATCTTCATAAGTAATTTCAGGATCTGGGTTGGCCATTGCAAAAACTATTGGATTTTTTGCCATACTCTTTATCATTGCAGGCGTTATCACATTGCCAACGCTGAGGCCAATAAAAACGTCGGCGTCCTTCATCACGTCTTCAAGAGTGGCAGTGGACTTTGTAGTTTGAGCGAACCGGGTTTTTATTTCATCCAAATCATTTCTTCCGGAATGAAGCACACCCTTTCTATCAAATAAAATAAAATTAGCAGGCTTAGCTCCGAGTGCTTCATAGAGCTGAATGCAGGCGAGGGCAGCGGCACCTGCGCCGTTCACAACAAACTTCACTTTTTCAATCTTCTTCTTTTGAAGCTCAAGTGCATTCAGCAAAGCAGCAGAGCTGATGATGGCAGTGCCATGCTGATCATCATGCATAACCGGGATCTTCAGCCGCTCTCTCAATTTCTTTTCGATGTAAAAACATTCAGGCGCCTTGATATCTTCAAGGTTTATCCCTCCAAAGGTTGGCTCAAGTGCGGCCACAATCTCCACAAATTTTTCCGGATCTTTTTCATCAATTTCAATGTCGAAAACATCTATGTCAGCAAAGATTTTAAAAAGCACTCCCTTACCTTCCATAACCGGCTTACCCGCAGCCGGACCGATGTCTCCTAATCCTAAAACCGCCGTGCCGTTGCTGATAACTCCAACGAGATTTCCTTTAGCAGTATATTGATAAACTTTGTCAGGATTTTCATTTATTTCCAGGCAGGGAATGGCAACTCCCGGTGAGTATGCCAGGGAGAGATCTCTTTGAGTCTTCGTCGATTTCGTAGGTATTACTTCTATTTTGCCAGGCCTGCCTTTGGAGTGATAATCCAGGGCTTCCTGCTTTCGAAGAATTTTTTGCATATGGATTTATTGAACACAATCAGCCTCTCAGGCTCCATCGTCATTTAATTCATCGTAAAGATAGGCAATGTCAATAATTCATTTTGTAACCGTCGAAGCTCCTAACCAGGCCATGATGCCTATGCCGTTTGTTATCGCCGCTTCGTCAATATTAAACAGCGGCGTATGAACTCCCGCAGTAATATTTTTTTCTTTGTTGCCGACGCCGAGTCTGAAAAAACATGCGGGAATTTTGTGGGAATAAAATGCGAAATCTTCAGCGCCCATGCGCATTTCAGTTTCTTCCACATGCTCCTCACCTGCGTATTCCTCAGCCTTTTGCCGGGCTTCCTGGGTGAGCGTTTCATCATTGATCACAAATGGATACCCTACATCAATAATCACATCAATTTCAGTATTTGTCATTGCCGCCGTGCTTTTGCAAATATTCTTTATCAATTCATGCGCTTTGAATCTCCACACTTCGTTCATGGCTCTGAAGGTTCCTATGAGTTTCACTTCACCAGGAATAACATTCGTTGTGTTACCTCCCTGGATTGACGTAACCGATAAAACGGACGGATTGAATGGATCGTTCATACGGCTGATGACCTGTTGGAGGTTTACAACAAGCTGCGCGGCAGCATGAATTGTATCCGATGTGAGATGAGGAGAAGCTGCATGTCCGCCTTTGCTTCTTATACTTATATAGATTTCATCTGCACTTGCCATTACCATCCCGCCACGAAAACTCAATTTACCTGCTTCCAGGCCTGGGTGCACATGCAAGGCAAGAATAGCGGAGGGCACCGGGTTTTCAAGAACGCCTTCTTTTATTAAAATACTCGCCCCGCCCGGGTTCTTTTCTTCGCCTTGCTGAAAAATAATCTTGACTGTTCCCTCCCATTCGTCTTTCAGTTCATTCAGTATTTTGGAAGCTCCAAGCAGGCAGGTTGTGTGCACGTCATGGCCGCAGGCATGCATTACGCCTTTATTTTTTGACCTGTAATCAATCTCGTTCAACTCAGTGATCGGCAAGGCATCCATATCTGCCCGTAGTGCTATTACTCTTTTGCCTGGATTTCTTCCGCGGATGATGCCGATAACCCCGGTTTTAGCCATCACCTCGTTTTCTATTCCCCAACTTGCTAATTTTTCCTTCACAAACTTAGAAGTTTCAAACTCCTTAAAACTCAATTCCGGATTAGCATGAAGATGGTGGCGAACTTCAATGAATTCCCCGGAATATTTTTCAGAAAGAGTCTCTATTTTATCTTTTATCATTTTATGTTATTAAGCCTTCCGCTTGGCCTTCCTCCAAAAGTAGAAAAGAGTTCCGTAAACGAAACTCTTTCTGCAATATTAAAGTTCTGCCGGTTACTGTATGCTATCCGGGTTAAAATCTTTATCGGGCTTTACCTCGATAATTTCTGAAAGAAGATAAATTGAAATTCCGCCAAGCATACGACTTATTTGAGTTCTGTATCCTTCTGCTTCTTCCCTGGTTTTAAAATTTCCAAATTTCAATTTAATATAAGGATTCGAAAACCACATATAGGGCTTTTGCTCCGGGAATTTCTGTAATAACTCTGTTCGTACACGCAGTGCATAGTCACGGTCATTCGTATTTAAAATCATCAGCCTGAAGCCATTTGCTGTCCTTGCCTGTGCTTTTAAAATAGCCGTATTTATTTCAGCTTCGCGCTTCGCAAGAATCTGGAGCCGAAAATCAGTATGGACGACAACTTTGTTTTGAACGGTGGTGTCCTGCTGCTGTGCAGTTGCAGCGAAAGAAATAGTGATGAAGAGAAAAAACAAATTTTGTTTCATATGCCGGATTGCATTGGTCAAAAACAATACCACAAGTATTGCCAATTAGAAACTGTTCATCGGTCTATATAAGACTCCGCATTAAAAAATTAGTTGTTTAAGAAAAACGAAAATCTTTATTACGGAGCCTGGGAAATTATTTGCAGGCTGCTGCTACACCCAAGCCTGTCAGCCCCGGCATTAATTAGTTGCAATGCAAAATCGTATGTTTTTATTCCTCCGCTCGCCTTGATCCTTACAGCATCGCTTAACTGGGCCCTCATCAATTTAACGGCTTGCACCGTTGCTCCTGCCTCTGCATAACCCGTTGAAGTTTTCATGAAGTCGACCCCTGCTGCTCCATAAATGTCACAGCATTTAATTATTTCTTCATCAGTCAAAATTCCACTTTCGATAATTACTTTTAGCACTTTACTTCTTTGCCTGATAATCGGAAGAATGGTATTGATTTCGTTGGCTAAAAATTGCCAGTCATTATTTTTTATCGCAGAAATATTAATGACCATATCCAACTCATCTGCGCCGTCCACAATTGCCAAAACGATCTCCGCTACTTTAGCTTCAATGGCCGAATAGCCAAACGGAAATCCAATAACTGTAGCAACTTTAACCGTTGAGCTTGCCAGAAATTCCCTGGCCTTTTTTACGAATGGAGGTGGAACGCATACTGCAGCAAACTGATAGTTTCTTGCCTCATCGCATACCTGTTTAACTTCCGCAATGGTTGTCGTTGGTTTTAAAATGGTGTGATCAATGTAACTATTAAGCCTCTTTTCCATGGCAATGCTTATATTTCTTTCCGCTGCCGCAGGGACAGGCATCGTTACGCCCGATTTTTGGTGCAGCTTTTATAGGCTCCTGCTTTATATTTTCGGACGGATCGTTGTAGTCATTCTCCTGCGACAGGTATTCAGGACCTCCCGCGCCTGCTCCGGCAAACTCTTCTTTGCGCTGACGCATTTTACTCATGTCTGTCCTGTGCTTCCTTTCTTCCTGGATTCTTCCAGCCTGGCTTTGCTCTACGGGAATGCTACAATGTGCAAGAAAACTTACAATGTCTTTATTTACCTGGTCATCCATTTGCTTAAATGCATTGAAGGCCTCAATCTTATAGATTACCAGCGGATCCTTTTGCTCATAGCCGGCGGTTTGAACACTATGACGTAAATCATCCATGGCGCGCAAGTGCTCTTTCCATGCGTCGTCAATTAATGCAAGCGTAATATTTCTCTCCAATGCATTCGTAAGCTCGGCGCCATGGGTTTCAATAGTTTTATCCAGGTTGGCAACAGCCTGCATTGCCTTCTTTCCATCAGTGAAAGGAACCGCGATATTTTGGATATGGGAGCCCTGTTCCTTCCTGATATTCCTGATCACCGGAAGTGTTTGCTCATTCATCCTTCTATTCTTCACGTCGTAATTGTCTTTCGCCGCATAATACAGACGGTTAGATAGTACGTAGGTATCGAGCTTATCAAGTTCTTCAGCAGTGATATCTGTATCAATACCGAAATTCATGATGACTGCAAGCTTAAACTCGTCGTGATCCATGATTTCTTTGAAAGAAATGATGATCCCTTCTGCCACAGAATAAAACGCATTATCGAGATCAAGAGCAAGCCGCTCTCCAAACAGCGCATGATTGCGACGGCCATAAATAACGGTCCGTTGCTTATTCATCACGTCATCATATTCTAATAGTCTTTTTCTTATTCCGAAGTTATTTTCTTCAACTTTCTTTTGGGCACGTTCAATGCTTTTTGAAATCATGCTATGTTGAATCACCTCGCCCTCTTTGTAACCCATTCGATCCATGAGAGAAGCTATTTTTTCGCTCCCGAACATTCTCATGAGATCGTCTTCTAGGGACACAAAGAATTGCGATGTACCTGGATCACCCTGCCGGCCTGCACGACCACGCAACTGCCTGTCCACCCGGCGACTTTCATGTCTTTCAGTACCTAATATCGCAAGTCCGCCTGATTCCTTTACACCTGTTCCAAGCTTAATATCTGTACCACGACCGGCCATATTTGTTGCAATTGTTACATTACCTGCGAGTCCTGCTTCGGCAACTACCTGTGCTTCCCTGGCGTGTTGCTTTGCATTGAGAACATTGTGAGGAACGCCCTTCTGCTTCATCATCCTGCTTAGCAATTCACTCACTTCCACGGAAGTAGTACCCACAAGGATAGGCCTTCCCTCGAGGCGCATTTTTTCAACTTCTTCAATAACGGCTTTGAGCTTTTCACGCTTTGTTTTATAGACCAAATCCTGCGTGTCATTCCTGATCACCGGAACATTGGTAGGAATGGAGACA
>JBBSPT010000080.1:0-9348 GCA_038258515.1 Chitinophagales bacterium
AATATGCGAACAACTATGCCCTCGAACGCACCTATCTTCACTTCGACAAAGCTTCTTACTCGCCCGGAGATACAATCTGGTTTAAGGCTTACCTGATGGAAGGAATCTATCCTGCATCGGGAAGCAAGACTCTTTATGTGGACTGGACCGACGACAAAGGAAATGTATTACAACACAGTTTGGGCCCCATATTAAAGGCAACTTCCATTGGCCAGTTTGGAATACCTGAAAACTACACCGGCAGATTTATTCACGTGAAAGCCTATACCAAGTGGATGTTGAATTTCGACAGTTCTTTTCTTTATAATAATGACATCAGGATCCTTTCTAAAACAAACCAGGCTCATAATTCAAAAATCTCCTTAACTCCGTCAATTCAATTCTTCCCTGAAGGAGGAGACATGATAGCCGGCCTGAACAACAAAATTGCCTTCAAGGCAAACGATCAATTCGGAAGGCCGGTTGACATTAAGGGGGCGGTAGTGGACAAGACAGGAAAAACAATCGCTAACCTGGATGTGATGCATGATGGAATGGGATTTTTCTTTTTGCAGCCGGCAGAAGGAGCATCTTACACAGCAAAGTGGTCATTAATCTCTGCAATAAAAGACGAGAAGGCAAAACAATACTCGACAGATCTGCCCCGGGTAAAACCTTCAGGAGTGGTTTTAAGCGTGACGAGTTCGGCAAACAGCAGGGTGTTTAATATAACTACTACGCCTGCACAGGCGGCGGTGTTGGGAAATGTTAACATCATAGGGACGATGTATCAACACGAAGTCTTTAAAGTAACAAAAGATATTTCCACAGGCGAAGCAAAAGGTCTTGTTCCGGTGACCGATCTGCCAAGTGGAATTCTTACGTTTACAGTTTTGGACGATAAATGGAACCCTATCGCCGAACGGATTACTTTCATCAACAATGGGGAATATCAATTTTACCCCGAGATGGAAGTGCAACATTGGGGATTAAATAAAAGAGCGAGGAACGAGGTGGAGATTTCCGTACCCGATAGCCTGGAAGCAACATTTTCTGTGGCGGTTACGGATATTGACATAGAAACTGACAGCAGCGATAACATCATTTCACACCTCCTCTTGACGAGTGAACTGAAGGGTAAAGTTTTTAACCCGGCATCGTACTTCTCAAACAACAGCGACAGCGTAAGCCAGCAACTCGATCTTGTAATGCTCACAAACGGATGGCGGCGAATTAAATGGCAGGAAGTAATCAATGGAGAATTGCCGGAGATTATTTATCAGAAAGACTCAAGTTATTTGACACTTTCCGGAAAATTATATGGAGCGACTCCTTCTCAGTTAAGGGATGCAGGAAATATCGTATTAATGTTAAACAACAAAGTCCAGGGCAAAAAAATGTCGGTTCTTCCGGTCGAAAAAGATGGCACATTCAATGACCATGAATCTATTCTATTTGATACGACAAATATATTTTATCAGCTTTCGCAGGAAAAAGGCCTGACTGGCGCTACAGTAAAATTTTTAGAAAATCGTCTTCCGCCACTTGCAAATAATATTCCGGCCATAGGGAATTATTATGCAAAGTTTTTTGACACAGCGGGCAATGCCAGGCAGATAGAATTGGCAAGACAGGTGGCCGAAATTACAGCCCGATATAAAGGCAAAATATTGGAAACCGTGACTATAAATGTCAAAGCGAAAACTCCTGTTGAAGTTTTGGAAGAAACTTACCCTTCAGGATTTTTCAAAGGAGGCGACGGTTACCAGTTTGACCTGGTACACGACACCAGGGCAGCTTCCAATCAAAGCATTTTCACCTACCTGCAGGGGCAGGTAGCCGGCCTGCAAATTAGTGCCGACCGAAATCCGCCTTCTTTGATCTGGCGTGGCGGCGCTCCTGCCCTTTTCCTAAATGAAATTCCCTCAGACGCATCACTGCTTTCCTCAATTTCGATCCATGACGTCGCCTACATAAAAGTATTGAGACCTCCTTTCATGGGAAGTTCGGGAGGGGCAAATGGCGCGATTGCGGTGTACACAAAGAAGGGTGATGATGCTAAGTCTGCAGATGGTAAAGGACTTCCAAGTAGTACTGTGAATGGATATACAACTATCCGCGAGTTCTATTCGCCTAACTATGGCACTTTCAGTCCGAATGATGATAGGCCGGATCTTCGCACCACCATTTATTGGAATCCGCAGGTGATTACTACCCTCGAAAAAAATAAAGTGGTGCTTACATTTTATAACACCGATATCACGCGTGCCTTTCGCGTTATTATTGAGGGTATAAGCAAGGATGGAAGACTGGCGCACCTGGAGCAGATCATGGAATAACGTGCTTTGGCTTCAACTACTTTTTCTATCAATCGTGCTGACAGCTTTTTGTAATGCAAAAATAGTTTTCAGGTGAAAGAGTAAGGGCGGATAAGAAAAGAAATATGAATTTTCCCGCAAGAAGGATTATCGTCTCCCAAAAAAAAGAAAAAGTTTCCTTTGGGGAAAGGCGAAAATTATTTTTAATCTGAATGGAATTTAATCAATCCCTCGAGTGGATTTTTTAAAATGATGCCAGGATGCAATCCATATTTCATACACAGTTTTAGCAATACGTCTTTGAACCCAAAAGCAACACCACCCGTAAAATGCACCGGAAACTTTTTACATTCCCTGTAATTGTTAATATGGGTTGTAAAAAAATCCTCCAATCCATCTTCAATAATTTTTTCCACCATCGGGTTTCCCCTGTTTTTTGAAAGGAACATTGTAAAGGAGGCCAGGTACCTGTTAGGTAGCGGACCCGAATAAACGGCTGTCAGGATTTCATTGTCAGTGGTTACAAATGTTGCGTCAAACCTTGATCGAAGATTATCATCTAAAAGATTGTATAAGTAATGTTGCACCACTTTTTTACCGAGGTATGCACCGCTCCCTTCATCTCCGAGAATAAACCCAATGCCTGGAATATTTTTCACAATGCGCTTGCCATCATAGTAGCAGGAATTGGACCCGGTACCGAGTATGCAGACGATTCCCTTATCAGTGCCTGAAAGAGCTTTGGCAGCGCCGAGCAGATCATTTTCGACTTTCACTTGAGCGCCCTTAAAAACTTTTTGCAATGCTTTTTTTACCATCGTTTTATTCCCTGGGTTTTTACACCCTGTGCCGTAAAAGAAAATTTCATCTACGTTCTTCTTTCCGCAGAGTGGTTTCACATTTTGCTCCAGGATCTTGCTGAATTCATTTTCATTTACAAAGTATGGACTCAGGCCCTGCGTAATAAAGATGGATTTTTTCCTTCCGTTAAGCAGGCACCACTCAGTTTTCGTGGAGCCACTGTCAGCAATCAATTTGATCATCGGCATATTTATCTCGTGTTTATTAAGGAAATTTGCAATTCTAAAAAATAAAATTAGATAATAAGAATTGTATGCATAATAAAAGAGTGCAGGTATGGCTTCCATTGATTCTAAGCGTTTGCATGGTGGCAGGCATGTTCATCGGTTACCGGATTAGGGGAAATATGTCAAACAATTCCTTATTCTATATCGAGAGACAGCGGCCCACGCAGGAAGTGATGGACCTGATCGTGAATAAATATGTGGACAAAGAAAATTCGGATTCGTTAGGCGATGTGGCTATTTACGCGATGCTTGCAAGGCTCGACCCTCACTCATTATTTTTGCCGCCAAGAGAACTTCGTGAAGTGAACGAAGACCTGGAAGGAAAGTTTTTCGGGATCGGGGTTGAATTTAATATTTTTAACGATACTATAAATGTATTAAATGTGTTGGAGGGCGGCCCTTCAGATAAAGCCGGAATCCAGGTAGGAGATGAATTTTTAAAAGCCGGGGATTCATCACTCACCGGCAAAGACATTAATGCAGAAAAAATCAAAAATTTATTGCGCGGAACGGGAGGAAGCAAAGTGGATGTAACGATTTTGCGAAATGGAAGCACAAAAGTGATAAGGATCACAAGAGGTTACATTCCGCTTTACAGTTTGGATGCCGCTTATATGATTACGGATTCAACCGGGTATATCAGGCTTAACAAATTCTCTGAAACGACCTACAAGGAATTCATGACCGCGATGGAGAAATTGCAAGGCAAGGGGATGAAGAGCCTTGTGCTCGATCTCCGGGACAATGGAGGAGGAATTCTCACACAAGCTACCAATATTGCGGATGAATTTATAAGTGGTGAAAAAATCATCACTTACACTGAGGGGTTTCATTCGCCGAAAAAGGAACACAGGGCAGGGAAAGAAGGCGTTTTTGAAATGGGCAAGTTGGTTGTATTGGCCAATGAAGGAACGGCTTCGGCCAGTGAAATTTTAATTGGCGCTTTACAGGATTGGGACCGCGCAACTATCATTGGCCGCCGGAGTTTTGGAAAAGGATTAGTGCAGGAACAATTTCAGCTAAGTGACGGTTCGGGGCTTAGGCTAACCATCGCAAGGTATTACACTCCGTTGGGAAGAAGTATTCAAAAATCCTACGACAAAGGAATTGAGTCTTACAATCAGGATTTGATAAACCGGTTCCATAACGGTGAGATGAACTATGCAGATTCCATTAAACACACAAATGAAAAAAAATATACCACTGCGGGAGGAAATGTGGTGTATGCAGGAGGCGGTATCACGCCGGATGTGTTTGTGCCTTTCGATACCCTCAGCATTGATAAATCTATAACCCTCGCCATGGTGAGGGGAACACTTAATAATTTTGTATATCGAAATTACCTGGAACACCGCGACCATTTTAAAAGTTTTTCTTCCCCCAAAATATTCGCAGAAAAATATCATGTGGACGAGACTACGCTTGCCTCACTGCAGCAATATGCCACAAAGGATTCCATCCATTTCAACCTGGAAGACGAAAAGGAAAAGACGCTGCTGGAAAGGCAAATCAAAATAATGACCGCAAGACAGATATGGAGAACACAGGGACTGTATGAGGTAGGGAACGTGGACGATCAAACCGTACAGCGTGCGCTGAGATTCATCAGCAATCAGCCTGATTCGGCCAAGGCCGAATAGCTCCTCTGGCTCATTTTCTTTAATTTTATTTAAATCATTTTATATGTGGCTCAGCAATATTCTGGAAACGATCGGCAATACTCCGCTGATTGAACTTCACAAGATCACAAAAGATCTTCCATGCACAACATTGGCAAAAGTTGAATACTTCAATCCCGGTAATTCAATAAAGGATCGCATGGCAGTAAAAATGCTGGAAGTTGCAGAACAGGAAGGAAAGATCAAACCTGGCGGAACCATCATAGAGGGTACCTCAGGAAATACCGGTATGGGCCTCGCACTTGCTGCCTCGGTGAAGGGATATAAATGCATTTTTGCGACCACCGACAAGCAATCAAAAGAAAAAGCCGATATCCTGAAAGCGGTTGGCGCTGAAGTAATTGTTTGCCCGACGAACGTAGAGCCGGAAGATCCCCGCTCCTACTATTCGGTATCAAAAAGACTGGCGGAAGAAGTTCCAAATTCCTGGTATGTAAATCAATATGATAATCTTGCTAACCGGCTTGCGCACTCTGAACAAACGGGCCCGGAGATCTGGAAACAAACGGAAGGTAAAATCACACATCTCGTCGTCGCATCCGGCACGGGCGGAACTATTGTTGGAACAGGGAAATATTTAAAAGAACAAAATCCGGAAATAAAAGTCTGGGCCATCGATAGCTACGGTTCACTGCTGAAGAAGTTTTTTGACACCGGCGACTTAGACGAGAAAGAAGTGTATCCCTACATTAGTGAAGGATTTGGAGAAGATTTCATTCCGGCCAACTATGACATGAAATATATTGACGCTTTTGAAAAAGTAACCGATAAAGATGGCGCTATCATGGCGAGACGATTAGCCAAGGAAGAAGGATTATTTTGTGGCTATAGCGCCGGGAGTTGCATTCAGGGATTGATGCAAAAGAAAAATGAGTTGAAGAAAGGAGATGTGGTTGTTTGCATTTTGCACGATCACGGAAGCAGGTATGTTGGTAAAATATACAATGATCAGTGGATGATGGAACGTGGCTTTTTGGAAGTTAAAACATTTAAAGATTTAGTCAGCAGCCGCGGCACACAAAGGCTGTTAACCGTTCACCCCAAACAAACCGTGGCAGAGGCCATCGATATTATGAAGGAAAATGATGTTGAAAATCTTCCCGTAGAAGGCGATGGATTGCAAGGAATTGTGGGCTCATTAAGTGAAAGTGGCTTGTTCAATAAAATCCTTGACAATCCGGAAATCAAAGATCAAAACGTGCAAACCATTATGGAAAAGGAATATCCGATCGTTGATTTTAACACCCCTGTCGAAAAACTTAGTAAATTAATATCAAGACAGAGCGGAGCCGTGCTGAGTAAGGATGAAACCGGCGCTTACCACATCGTTACGAAATACGACATTATACAGAGTCTTGTAAAATGATGGCACATCTGCCTTTTTAGTGAAGACATTTGATTATAAATAAGTTATAATATTCTTTTGAAGTTTTAATAGAAATATTTAGCGTAAAGTTCCGTTTAGTATAACGGAAATGTACTTCGGGCGCTTTGGTCTAATTACGAATTTCCTGGTAATTTTCTATCATTTAAGATTAAGCAGTAACGCTATTGTGTAGCACATTGAGCACCAGTATCTTTGTTCCAGAAGTTGATTGATGCAATTGAAGCATTAGTCGAAAAAAATCCAAACAAATCCATTGAAAAATTAAGAATCAGAATCTATCCAAAACATGAAAAATCATAAAATCCGGTATCAGTCAACTTCTTTTCTTTTGAAATTATCTCTTTGCAGTTTGTAGAGAATAACATAAAAACCGAATTAAATAAAAAGACTTAAATAGAATTACCAATATCCATTAAAATCCAACATTATCCAACATCCGAAAGAAAACCAAAACAATCCAACATCCAACAGAAAGAACCAAACATCCAACATCCAACGAAAAAAACCAAACCATCCAACATCCAACGAAGACCAAACTGATGGAAACACCGAAATTCGATCCTTAGAAAGACTTATCTGAACCCAGCAAAATTATTTGTCTGGAGGGAGAGATTCTCCAAAGAGGTCCCAAGGAGTCTGCTGACCGCAGGCAAAAGAACTACTCCCGCAGAAATGCGGGAGTTTTTTTTTGAGGTCAGCCTGCCAGAATCCGACTCTCCTGAAGCCCTCCCTGATCACCGTAACTACTATTCAGTGGCCCTTAATATCGGATCACCGAGATTTATGAGGAACTCAATAAAATTTGAATTAATGGAAAGTCGAATAAACATTTATCTTTCAAATTCGCTGTCAAGTACTGAGAATCCCATCCATCCCCGCCTTTTAATGCTATTGCATATTTATCAATTTCATGTAGGTTTGCAGACATAAAAAAATAATTGACAATGCCTTCAAACAAAATAACTGAGTTACTGGGCGATGAAGCCGAAAGTTTATTAAATCACAAATGCAAAATTGACAAATCAACACTCACATTACCATCATCGTCCTACCTCGACGACGTTTTTGTAAACAGCAATCGCAACAACAGGGTTGTTCAAAGCATGCAAATGTTGCTAGGACATGGAAGGCTTGCTGACACAGGATACTGTTCTATTTTCCCTGTAGACCAGGGCATAGAACATAGCGCCGGAGCTTCCTTTGCTCCCAACCCAATATATTTTGATCCTGAAAATATCGTAAAGCTTGCAATCGAAAGTGGTTGCAATGGAGTCGCATCTACCTTTGGTGTATTGGGAATTACGAGCCGCAAATACGCACACAAAATTCCATACATCGTTAAGATCAATCACAATGAACTTTTAAGTTATCCGAATAAATATGACCAAACAATGTTCGGTACTGTAAAAAGTGCGTACAATATGGGAGCGGTCGGTATTGGGGCTACTATTTACTGGGGAAGTGCAGAGAGTACCCGGCAGTTGCAGGAGGTTTCAGAAGCCTTTGAGGTAGCGCATGAATTGGGGATGTGTACAATTCTTTGGTGTTACACCCGGAACAATGCTTTCAAGGTTGACGGAGTGGACTATCATACTTCTGCAGACCTGACGGGACAAGCGAACCACCTGGGTGTAACTTTACAGGCCGATATTATCAAGCAAAAGATAGCAACCAACAACGGTGGATTCAATGCGATAAATTTTGGTAAAACGTCAAAGCTTGTTTACAGCGAATTGACTTCTGACAATCCAATCGATCTTTGCCGTTACCAGGTATTGAACTGCTATAGTGGTCGTATCGGTTTGATCAACAGCGGTGGAGAAAGCAAGGGCGCCAATGATTTACGTGATGCTGTGACTACCGCAGTCGTGAACAAACGTGCCGGCGGAATGGGACTGATTCTTGGAAGGAAAGCGTTTCAAAAACCGATGCAGGAAGGAATCGATTTGCTGCACGCGACGCAAGACGTGTACCTGGACAAAGACATCACTATTGCATAGTGCTTAATTGCTGCCGGCGAATCATTGCTGAAGATAGGAGCTAAAAAGCCTGCATGAAAACTTATCTTTAATTATAAGCATCAAATTTGAGCACGTTATCATAATCAATATGAAGCAAGACGAAGATTTTTATGCAAACCTGGCTGGGGAAGAAGGAGAGACAGAAGAAACCAAGCGGCGGTGGTTCAGGAGAATTAAAAAAGGCATTACCACTTCAACCAAAGACAAAAAGGAAGCTCCCGACGGTTTGTGGACAAAGTGCCCCGCCTGCAGGTACACCTGCACAGTGACTGAGTTACGAGAGAATTTATTTGTGTGTCCCAAATGTGGGTACCATCATCGCATTGGCAGTGCGGAATATTTTGAGATCATTTTTGATGATGAAAACTATCAAGAGTTATTTGGAAACATCAAGTCTAAGGATTTCCTCGGTTTTGTTGATCTGAAATCCTACGAGCAACGACTCAAAGAAACATATAGTAAAACTTCAATCCATGATTCGATTACTGTTGCCGTAGGCAAAGTAAATGAGCACGACCTTGTTGTGGCATGTATGGATTTTGAATTTATCGGCGGAAGTCTTGGAAGCGTTATGGGTGAGAAAATTTCAAGGGCCTGTGATTATTGTATTGAGCACAAGATTCCGTTCATGATTATCAATAAAAGTGGCGGCGCCAGGATGATGGAAAGCGCCTTCTCACTGATGCAATTACCGAAAACCTCTGGCAAGCTATCATTACTTGCTGATGCAAAAATTCCATACATCTCACTTTGCACCGATCCAACCTTTGGAGGAACGACTGCATCGTTTGCCATGCTGGGTGATATTATCATGGGAGAACCAGGCGCTCTTATTGGCTTTGCCGGACCAAGAGTCATTAAAGAGACAATAAAAAA
>JBBSPT010000081.1:0-9288 GCA_038258515.1 Chitinophagales bacterium
AATTGTTCCGCGCCAGGGACATTGAACAATCTCAAAGCAGGAAAAAAATTTGTTTGATTTCAGATTTCGATGGATCGATGCCCGGCCTTTCCAAGCGCGGATTGATAAGTTCCAAATGGGTAATTTATGAAGGGAAGGAAGTCATGAAAATCTGCCTTACCGAGGGGGCATATCAATTGCTTGAAAATTATGAGCAAACAAAAGATTGAATTGGACGCAGCCAGCAATTTGTTCAAAACAGGAGCGGGAAGTCACCATACATTATGGTGAGAATGAAGAGAAGATACGTTTAGATTTTTTTTGCGTTGATAGCATTGTAGCCTTTTGGGCCTTTCTCCACTTCGAAAGATATTTTGTCGTTTTCTTTAACAGGGCCGTCTAATTGATTTATGTGGATGAAAATACTTTCCTGTGATTGTAAGTCACGAACAAACCCAAAGCCTTTGTCCTGATTGAAGAAAGTAATTATGCCGGTTTTCTCGATCTCCTCAGCACCAGGTTCATATCTTGGAGTTCCAATTTGCATGTCTTCTTGTTTGAAAACCCGCATCTTTTTTGGATCAGGAGGTGTGGCAGAAATATTTCCGTTTTCATCAATATATGCCATCATATCTTCAAGAGACTTCCCTTTTTTAGCGTTGGCCCGGCGCTCTTCCATTTTTTCTTTCTTGTCCAGGCGATTTTTTTGTTTCTTCTTTTCCTTTTCCTTTTTACCAAAAGTCTCCTGTGATTTTGACATGTTTTATTTTTAGTTTTTTTTTAAAATTACCGAATAACCGGTTGAATATCTGAAAGGTACTCAAGCCAAAACAAATCTCCAAAATAGCTTTAGACTTGGTTGCAAAAGCGAAATGATTTTGCAAACACTTTAACTTTCAGGCAGAATAGGGATGAAAAATTTTGATAGGGAAGGCTGATGTTTCTGTCTACTGCATGTTTTAGTAGCAGGCTACTATTTGACACTTATACGATCATTCACAAAGCTGAATGCTGCTGGCAGAGCGGGTGCTGAATTGAATCTTATTAATTTTTGAATCACTATCATAGTATAATATCAGTAAGCCGTATGATGTTTGGAATGCATCCCACTGCACGTCTTTGATTTGCGGGTCGCCAAGCAATTTGAATAAGCTGTTTCTCAAAGCGCCCATTAAGGGAATGGACAGGTGGCCTTTAAATGCAGGTCCGATCTCGATATAATCCCGGGTCGTGTAGAAGTAGACATCTTTGTCTTTATAGAATACATTCGCACCACATTTATTTTCTGTTCCTTCATCTTCGAAGCTGGTAAAGCATGGCAGGTTCAGCTTGATCTGTCCGACTGTAGAAACGGGTAACAAGACTTTGTTGACAATACCATCAAGAATGTCGATTTCAATATCGGGACATTTCGGGGTGGTCTTCAATTGGGCCGGAGCCAGGTAAAAAGCGAAAAGAGCAAGTAAGATAAAAATTGGTTTCATATTGATGCTTCATTTTTTTGAGTGTCCCAAATAACTGGTTTTTGAACCACGTATTAGTCCTGCTAAATTTTTCGTCAAACTTTTTTTCGCAGGGGGTGAAGCGACTCGTTTGAAATCTACGGTAAAAATTACCAGGGTGTTTTTCTTATTGATAAAGTTATATCAAAGCATTTTAGAAGCCATCGAAGTGTTGCGTAAATAAGATTTTATTTTTGTTAAATACTTTCGGCTCTCCGGACGGATAAGAATTTGTTTTGTTGAATTTTCACCGGTGACATTTTGTGCTACTGAACTTGTTGTGACGTTTTTGTGGCAGATTTCTTGTTATAAAATAAAAAAATAAATTTATTCAACTTAAAAAAAAACAGCATGAGTGTAAATAACAAGCATCTGGCAACAATCTTATTGGGCGCGGCTGCGGCCTTCGGCGCTTATAAATACGCGACGATGACCGATGAAGAAAAACAAAAAATGGCGGATTCTTTTAAAGATAAATTCCATAAACTGAAAGAAGAAGCAGAGAATGCGGGAGACTCAGCCAAAGAATATTTTGCCAGTTTAAAATCGAAAGCTTCAGAAATGTTTAAAGATCATTTCCCAAATGCTGATGAACATTTCGACGAATTTTTCAAGGGTAAGCCGGCCGGACAAATTTCAGATCAGCCAGCGTCGGAGATCAAGCCCGGTGCCTGATGAAGCCGTTATGCTGTCTGCGGGGGACCAGGAAGAAGCAGTTATTTACCCCAAAGAAATGTATAAAATTTATAGGCAAACTTTTGCGCTAATGAAGAAGGCATGAATGATGTAAGCTTAATAATTTTGCTGCTGGCGGGCATTACATTCCTGGCAATCGTTAGCAACAAACTCAAGCTTCCATTCCCCATTGTCCTGGTTCTCTCAGGTCTTTTGATTAGCATTATTCCCGGACTGTCTCCGGTAATTCTTGAGCCGGAGGTTGTGTTCCTCATCTTTCTACCTCCGTTGCTGTACGAAGCAGCCTGGAAAACGAACTGGTATAATTTTAAGAGAAATACCCGTCCAATACTGTTGGCAGCTTTTGGACTTGTTCTTTTTACAACGGTCGTGGTAGGTGCGGCCGTTCATTGGTTTATTCCTGGTATAAGCTGGTCTATGGGATTTTTGCTCGGCGCAATAGTTTCTCCGACTGATGCTGTCTCTGCAACTTCCATTACCGGGAACCTGCATATTTCCCCGAAACTTATTTCAATATTGGAAGGCGAAAGCCTGGTCAACGATGCGAGTGGGTTGGTGGCTTACAAATATGCAGTAGGCGCAGTCATGGCCGGCAATTTTATTTTCTGGGAGGCCGGCCTTAATTTTCTTTTGGTAATCGCGGGAAGTGTCGTGATTGGCGTTGTTGTCGGCTTTATCACGCGATTTATTTTAAAACGGATCAGTGTTGACAGGGTCATCCAGACCACGATTACTTTCATTATTCCATTTACCTCGTATCTTATCGCCGAACGTCTCCACCTTTCCGGCGTACTGTCTGTGGTTTGCACTGGATTATATCTTTCTTACCATGCCGAATCCATTATCACATATCAATCCCGCATTTCAATTTATGCTGTCTGGAGAGTGATTTCTTTTATACTTAATGGTCTCATTTTCATTCTTATCGGGCTTCAGTTGAAAGTCATCGTGCAGACCATTGAAGGATACTCTCTTGGAAGTTTGCTGGTATATGGAATTTTTGTAAGCCTGGTAGTGATCTTATCGCGATTTGTGTTCATCGTGCCGGCTGCCTATCTACCCCGGATTTTAAGCAGGCAGATAAGAGAAAATGAAACATTTAATCGGAAGAATTTGTGGTTGTTCGGCTTTGCAGGGATTCGCGGTGTAATATCGCTTGCCGCAGCTTTGTCTATCCCGATGTTATTGCCGGATGGAGATCCGTTTCCTCAAAGAAATCTCATCATCTTTCTCACGTTTTCCGTCATACTTACAACACTGGTACTGCTGGGAACGGCTCTGCCGTATATAATTCGCCGGCTTAAATTGCCCATTCATTCGCTGGTGGCAGAGGAATACGAAGTAAAAAATACTATTCTAAATAAGACGCTGGAGCAATTGGAAAAAAAATTGCCTGAGGTAAACGAGCGATTTAGAAATAACCTGAAGAAAAAATATGAGACGCGAATCAGGCGTCTTCAAAAAACTGATTTACCAAAAAACTATTTTAAAGATGAACAACATGCTGAGTCCGGGGATGAAATTTTTAATAAGTATGCCAGGCTTGAGTTAGATGCTTTGCAATTGGAGCGTAATTTATTGAAAGAATTGAGCTATGAAGGAAAGGTGAGCGAAGAAGTTGCCCGTAAAATCGAACGTGAACTAGATCTCGAAGAAATCAGGCTCAATATGGAATTGCATTATTAGCAGGTCGTTGAAAATTTAGAGCTTCCCGATGAATTTATAATAATTCTTAATAGTAGGGAAACAAATCTGGCAAGATTTTTATTCTATAGAAAGCATATTGTTAACTTTAAAATATTTAAAAAATGGGAAATATACTTTGGATCATTGCAGTCATTCTCATCGTCATTTGGGCAATCTCCTTTCTCGGAGGATTTGTAACAGGTGGATTAATTCACATTCTTTTAGTCATCGCTGTAATAGTAATCATTATCAAATTACTCACTTGAGTGATTTTTTGACTGAAAATGTTCGTGAAAAACGGATTGATTTAAATTAGTTAAACTTTTTTCTAACGGTTTTTTATCCGGATTAATTACGAGCGTTTTACCGGCAAAGAGGCAGCGAGGATTTTACAACTTCGAACATCTGCCCGCAAATTTTTTGAACGGCAAAAAGTATTTACACTCATTTAG
Source organism: Chitinophagales bacterium (assembly GCA_038258515.1). Lineage (GTDB taxonomy): Bacteria > Bacteroidota > Bacteroidia > Chitinophagales > Chitinophagaceae > Ginsengibacter. The sequence continues at coordinate 4,316 of JBBSPT010000081.1, forward strand.
CTTTCAGCTTCTCAATGAGTATACGATGCCCCATTTTGTCTCTTTTTGTCTCTAAATATTTTTCATTGTGAGAATTTGATGGAATTTCTATTGGAGTTGTATCGACAATTTCCAGTCCGTATCCGAGGAGGCCGGCGCGTTTTTTTGGATTATTACTTATCAGCCTGATTTTAGAAACTCCCAATTCACGTAGAATCTGAGCGCCTACTCCATAGTCTCTTTCGTCCATAGCAAATCCCAACTCAAGATTAGCTTCCACAGTATCCCGTCCGTTTTCCTGGAGCTTGTATGCCTTAAGTTTATTTAGAAGTCCAATGCCACGACCTTCCTGGTTCATGTATAAAATCACACCTTTTCCTTCTTTTTCCACCATCTGCATTGCGGCATGCAACTGATCTCCGCAGTCGCAGCGAAGAGACCCAAGGATGTCTCCTGTCATACAACTTGAATGCACGCGTACTAAAATGGCCTCATCTTCCGACCAATCGCCCTTCTTCAATGCCATGTGCTCCTCGCCGGTATTAATTTGTTTAAATGCGATCAATTCAAAATTGCCATATTTCGTAGGCATTTGCACACGAACATCTTCCTTGATCAGCGTCTCTCTTTTAAGACGATAAGCAATCAAATCCTTTATTGAAATAAGTTTCAGGTCGTGTCTTGCAGCTATTTTTCTGAGTTCAGGCAATCTTGCCATACTTCCATCAGCGTTCATGATTTCCACCAATACGCCCGCATCGCCGTGACCGGCTAATTTTGCGAGATCCACAGTCGCCTCGGTGTGCCCTGTTCGCCTGAGAACCCCGCCTGCTATTGCTCTTAAAGGAAAAATATGCCCCGGTCGCGCAAGTTGCCCCGGTTTGGTTGCAGGATCAATCAACGCTTGTACTGTCTTTGCGCGGTCGTGCGCAGAGATTCCGGTTGTGCAGCCATTTCCAAGAAGATCTACGCTTACAGTAAAAGGGGTAGCATGGAGCGCTGTATTTTTGTGAACCATCAACTCCAGGTCGAGCTCATCACATCTCTCTTCGGAGAGAGGTGCACAGATAAGTCCCCGGCCATGCGTGCTCATGAAATTGATAATTTCCGGGGTAACGTTCTTTGCCGAAGTGATAAAATCGCCTTCGTTTTCCCTATCCTCGTCATCTACAACTATCACGAGTTTACCATTTCTTATATCTTCGATCGCCCCTTCGATACTATCTAACATATGTGTGATTTGACTGCAAAGATAACTCAATGTATTTTTGACAGAATGTGAAAAATATAAAATTGCCAATCTCGAAACTCCGTCGCCGGTGTTACGTTTCGCTCAAAAACAATTTTGAAATGGATACTGTTCAATAAGATTATTGATGCATTAAAAACACTTCCCGAACGTGCCTTTGATTTGTTAATAAATGTTAATAAAGTTATTGTGATTATTAACGTCCTTTGCCACGAAAACTTAGCACTATGAATTTGAAAAAATTTTTCCCCGTATTAATTGCCTTATTCTTCTATCCCCTTTTTTTGGATGCACAGGTTACAACAAGTTCCATTACAGGGATAGTTCTTTCTGAAAACAATGAACCATTGCCCGGAGCAACTGTTGTTGCAGTCCACGTTCCCACGGGTTCGAGGTATGTAACCGTTAGCCAGCCAGGCGGCAGGTTCAATATTCCGAACGTCACGCCAGGCGGCCCTTATACCGTTACTGCAACCTATGTCGGATTAACAAAATTCGAAAGGATGGATATCATGGCGCCCCTGGGAGATAAATATGACATGACTATCCAGATGTCTGCTGCTGCGAAAGAACTGGAGGCAGTAACCATCAGCGCCAGGAGATCGACCGTTGTGAAGACAGGCGCTTCCACGAATTTCAGCAGAACTCAAATTCAGAATCAGCCAAATATTGGGCGGAGCATTACCGGTCTCACCAAGACGTCTCCGCAGGCGAATGGAAACAGTTTTGCAGGGATGAATTACAGGTATAATAACATAACTATCGACGGAGCTTTATTCAACAACAATTTTGGCCGGTCCGGTGACGGACTCATTCCCGGTGGGGGCGTCTCCGCAATCTCCATTGATGCGCTTGATCAGATACAACTGAACATTGCACCCTACGATGTAAGACAGGCCGGTTTTGTAGGAGGTGGTATCAATGCAGTGACCAAGCGGGGCACAAACACGTTTACTGGTTCTGTTTATGGATTTTACAGGAACCAGGATTTTAATGGTACAAAGGTTAAAGGGGTTGAAGTTTCCAACACTGAGAGATCTACCAAGATATATGGTGCGAGTTTAGGCGGTCCCATTATCAAAAACAAACTTTTCTTTTTTGTAAATGCTGAAAAGGAGCTAAGGACCCAGCCGGGACAGACTTCCGTAGCGAAGCGACCTGGCCAGAATGACAACGATCCTAATGTCACTTCAGCCCTGGCGTCTGATCTTGATCAATTGGCCACTTATTTGAAGAGTAACTATGATTATGATCCCGGTGCCTATGAAGGATACAGTGCATCAACTGATAATTTTAAGTTCGTCACACGCCTCGATTGGAACATTAGCGATAAAAACCGACTTACGTTGCGTTACAATCAATCTGAAACAAACGATGACGACCGAATAAACTCCAATAGTGGTCCTTCGGGAATCTCCAGGTTTAGCAACAGCAGAAGGGGCGGCAGCAGCACTGGCGGATTGAATTTTTATGGGTCCAATTTCAAAAACAATACGGTAGTGAAATCCACAGTGGTTGAATTAAACTCAAACTTCAGCTCTAAAGTATCCAATCAACTTATCGGATCTTATACTAACAACCAGTTGATGAGAATTCCCAACAGCGAGTTTCCATTCGTAGATATAATGAACGGGTCAAATGTGTACACCTCTTTTGGAACAGATCTTTATTCCTACCAAAATAAAATTGATGACCAGGCTTATAATATTGCAGATAATGTGACGATTAATTTCGGTAGCCATTCCATTACAGCAGGGGCCAGTTACGATAATTTTGCAGTAAAAAATTATTTCGCCGATGCCGGCGGTCCTTCCTACTACCGCTTCGCTTCATTGCAAGACTTTTTAGATAATAAACCTCCGAGCTTCTTCGCGTTAACCTATGGATATGACCAAAAGGATCCTGGAAACATTCCGCCGGCCCAGGCAACATTCGGTCAGCTCGGCTTTTACGCCCAGGATGCTTTTTCCGTCAACGAAGATCTTAAACTCACTTATGGACTTAGGATTGACAAACCATTGTACACTTTTGATGCGCCAAAAAACCCGGCATTGGAACAAGTGATTTTTCACGATGAAACTGGTAAAGACGAAAGCTTTGACGTGAGCAAATGGCCGAATTCCAAATTGCTTTTTTCGCCAAGAGTTGGTTTTAATTACAACGTGCGGGATGAGAACCTTGTGATCAGGGGAGGAACGGGAGTATTTACGGGCCGGATTCCGTTCATCTGGCTTTCAAACCAGGTAGCTGATAACGGTGTGCTGAGGTCAATATGGCAAGTTTCTGCTCCCGGTGATTTATCAAATTATTTGTTTTCTCCTGATCGCTCTACCTACTTCTCTAAAATTCCTATTGCTCCCCCAGGCACGACGATTCCTGGTGGGCGCCCTTCGTATAGCGCTACCGTCCGTGATTTTAAAATGCCGCAAGTATGGAGAACAAATTTAGCTTTTGACCGTAAATTGGGACAGGACTATACGTTCACGCTGGAAGGAATTTTTACAAAGTTCCTGAACAACGTTTATTTCAGAAATGCTAACCTCGGACCTCAAAATGGAACATTAGAAGCGACGGGAGATAACAGGCCGTACTATACGCCCAGGCTAAACGAGGATATTAGTACCATGGTTGTCATGGACAACGCAAACAAGGGCTTTAGTACAGTCCTGACGGCTCAGCTGCAAAAAAGCTTTTCGAAAAACTGGAATGGTTCCCTCGCTTATTCTTATACTTTTGCCAACGACCTAAACATCGGGACAAGTGACAGGGCAAGCAGCAGTTGGAGCACCAACAACATCAGAAATAATCCGAATCAGCCGGAACTCAGCTATTCCAATTTTTCGATTCCGCACAGAATTATTGCAAACTTTTCCTACAAATTCAATTACTTCGATGGACACATGGCCACGACGGTCGGACTGTTTTACAATGGTTCTTCGCAGGAACGCTATCACTTCAGATATGCCAGCGATGCAAATGGCGATGGACAAACCAACGACTTGATTTTTATCCCAGGCGATCCATCGCAAATTACTTTTGTAGAAGGATATAAAACCGGCGGCAAAACTTATACAGCCCAGCAGCAAAGTGATGCATTTTTTGCTTTTTTAGATGGTAACCCTTATCTCCGCAAACACAAAGGGCAATATATGGATCGCTATGGAGCTTTATTGCCCTGGGTCAATTCACTTGACTTGCGAATCATGCAGGATTTTTCACTGAACGCATTTAAACGGAAACAGACTTTACAGTTTATCGTAGATGTAGTAAACCTGCTGAATCTATTGAATAATCATTGGGGAACCTCATACTCTTATAATTTTGGATCCTTTACAGATCAGGGACTTCTTGGACTCGCCTCCTCAAGTAACAATACCGGAGGTATCAGCTACAAGAGAGATAATCCTCAATTTACTTTCAATCCGGACGGTCCTACATCGGTTTACCGGACGGACTATTCCATATTCAGCACCTGGGGCATTCAACTTGGACTGAGATACATTTTTTAAAGGGTTAGTTGATTTTAAACTAAAGCGCACTGGTAACCCGGTGCGTTTTTTAGTTTGAAAGATTTGAGAACTAGTCAGGCTATTTCAAAAAGCCTCAGCGAAGTAAATAATTATTGATTCGACAAGTCTTCCCGGTTTTGGTAGAATAATCAGGCATTATAGTTATCAGCTTAGTAACTTATTAACACAAAAAACAAATCCCTTTGCATCAACGCAAAGGGATTTGTTTTAAATAG
>JBBSPT010000082.1:0-9257 GCA_038258515.1 Chitinophagales bacterium
GGAAGAGTGCAACGTTAACAAGAACCAGAATTGGATTTGACAATGATCAAAACTTAAATTATTATTTATACTTTATAAGAGTGAAATGTATGTTTTAGGGTACGTTTCATTCCGCTTTGATAATTTTATTTTTGAGCTTTACCGTCCGGCTATTAAGAAATAATATCTAAATTTGGTGATATAGTTACCTGATTGCATGATAAAGATTGAATCCAATTTTATTGATGACGGAGCACTAATTGAGCAGCTGAATTCCGGTAGTAAAAAAGCATTCAGCATCTTATTTGACCGTTATTGGGAGAGTGCACTTGAAAATGCTTTCAAGAGAACAAAAGATCTCGAAGCATCTAAAGACATAGTGCAGGAAATCTTTTCACGAATTTGGATCAACCGCGAAACACACATCAATAATTTTCCCGCATATTTGTCGATTTCCATAAGGAACAGAACTTTAAAGTTGCTTGCAAAGCAAAAATCAATTCATCCTTTTTTTGATGCGTTGGAAAACCTGGAAGACCATTACCTGCATGCTGACGCAGGAGTTTTGTGGAAAGAATTTTATCAATCATACGAGGAACTTCTTGAAACATTGCCGCCCAAAAGAAGAAATATTTTTTATCTCCGCATTCACCAGGATCTTTCTACAAATACGATTGCTGACGAATTGGGAATTTCAAAAAAGACTGTTCAAAACCAGCTTGGCAAGGCGATTGAAACGCTCAGGCTTTCATTGATTCGCTTCATCCCGTTAGGCATCCTTGTGTTGCTAACTCTTCGCTAAATACTTTTTAAAAAAAAATTGATTCTGAATGGGACATCCTCCTGTTTTGGGGTCATATAGCTGGGGCAATCTGCATAAGTTACTAAATGAACAAATACTACTTTCAGAAAATATTAGAAAAATATCTTGAAGGAGATGCTTCACGGGAACAGCAAATCTTTATTGAACGGTACTTTGATCTTTTCGAAAATGAGCCAGGTGTTCTTGATACATTGAGTTCGCGGGAAAAAATAAATTTGAAAGGAAGCTTGAAAGAAAATGTATGGAGCAACATCTCCGGAGGTCAACCTGTTGCAGGAAAGTGGAGATGGAATCATAGCAAATTTTTAAGGGTCGCTGCCGCCGTTGTTATTATGGCCTGTTTATTTTTAGTAGCTGGCTACTATTTAAAGAAACCTTCTATAAAACTGACGCAGGTAGCAGTTGTGAAACATACTAAAGTTGAACCCAAAAGAAATCGCGTAATTTTTTTACCGGATGGAAGTACGGTCATTTTAAACCAGGGAAGCAAACTTAATTATCCGTCTACTTTCGATGGGCTCACCAGACGTGAGGTCTACTTGGAAGGTGAAGCTTTCTTTGATATCAAGCACAACAAATCCAGGCCGTTTATAGTGCACACTGGAAAAATACAAACTAAAGTGTTGGGCACGGCATTTAATGTAAAGGCAATACGGGGCGAAGACAATATTACTGTGACAGTGAAAAGAGGGAAAGTGAGTGTGAATGATGAGAACAAAGTTTTAGGGATTATCACTCCGAATCACCAGATAACATACGCCAGATCACAAGTTAAATCGCAGATGAGCGAGGTGGATGCAGAAGCAGTAACGACCTGGAAACAGGAAGATCTGTACATTGATGATCTTACAATTTCTGAAGCATCCAAATTGATAGAAGACCGGTACAAAGTGAAGATTGTGATTAGCAACGCCGAAGTAGAATCCCTGAGGTTTACGACAACTTTTTCAAAAAACGAAACACTCTCACAAACACTTAACAGTATTTGTGTTTTTAACGATCTGGTATATTCCTATGATAAAGAAAAATCAATTGTAAACATTCACCCATAAACCAATTTTAAAAACCAAAAAAACTGTATAATGAAAAAAGCATCCTTATTAAAAAAAAGCATCTCAGTTAAATTGAAACTGGAATGAATACGAATAAAATTGCCCTGAAAGAATTTTCAGAGCAATAGGATTGCTTTATACCGACTGCAATCGGAGATAAAGCGTCGTTTTAAATTCATCGTGAAACTCTTTCCTTATTAACTTAAAACATACCAAATTTATGAATCTTTCATTATTAACTGAAGAATTCCATAACTTTTTCAAGCCCCCTGTCAAGAGAAAACTGACACTTGAAAACTCAATCTCAAAACACATTATGCGAATTGGAATAGTGACTGCAGCTATCATCCTTACTACTTCTGTTCAATTAATTTGTGCAGCCCCGATCAAGAGCCAGCCGATTGATAAAACAAGGATTACTCTCGAGCTGAATAATGAATCTCTTGTACAGGCTTTTGCGAAAATCGAAGCATCTACGGGATACCATTTTATGTATCGTAAAGATGAAGTAAAGAATATCAGGAACTTAAATTTGCCCGTTTCGAATATAACGGTCGAGGACTTTCTCAAACTGGCTCTTGCAAAAACGCCGTTGACTTATAAGCAGGTTAAGGATCAGATTTTGATCATGCATTCTAAAAAACTGATCCCTGTACCTGCAAGCGAGAATTTGCAATCACCCTTTGATATCTATTTAAGCATAATAACAGGAAAAGTAACTGACGCAAACGGCAATCCATTGTCCGGAGTTAGCATTGCGGTCAAGGGTACTTCGACCGGTACATCGACCGATAATTCAGGAAACTATTCTATCAATGTCCCGGAAAATGCAACACTCGTATTTTCATTCATTGGATTTATTTCCAGGGAATTCACTGTAAACAACCAAACCTTTTTAAACGTAACCCTGCAAGAGCAAACAAAAGAACTTAGCGAAGTAGTGGTCACCGCACTGGGTATCAAAAAAAGTAAAAGAGGATTAGTGTATTCTACTGCTGAAGTCAAAGGTTCCGAATTTACGGAAGCCCGTGAAAACAATGTGGCGAGTGCACTGACTGGAAAAATTGCAGGGGTAGATGCTACACAAATTGCGTCCGGACCAGGCGGTTCAAGCCGTATCGTGATAAGAGGTGTAGGAGCAATAAATGGTTCCGCTAACAATCAGCCGCTATATATTGTGAACGGCTCTCCAATTTATAATGGGAATGGTGGAGCTGCTACAACCAGCGGTGGCTTTAACTATGACACAGGCGACGGTATTTCAAGTATAAATCCTGATGATATTGAATCAATCACTGTGCTCAAAAGCGGAGCTGCCGCAGCTCTTTATGGAAGCCAGGCGGCAAACGGCGTAATATTGATTACTACAAAATCGGGAAGAGCACAAAAGGGAATTGGAGTTGATCTCAATTCGAACATTGTGTATGGCACACCGTCCAGTTATCCGAATTATCAGTATGAATATGGCTCGGGCAACGACGGAGTGAAGCCAACTACCCAGGCTGCCGCACTGAGTGCCGGACGGTTGTCTTACGGAGCAAAAATGGATGGAACACCTGTTGTTCAATTCGACGGAGTAGAACGCCCATATTCTCCGGTGTATGTAAAGGATAACGTAAACAACTTCTATCGCCCAAGCAGGAATTTTACCAATACGGTTGCTCTCTACGGTGGTAGCAACGCTCTGAATTTCAGACTCTCACTTTCTGACCTGGATGCCACGGCACAGACTCCTAACTCAACGTTTGACAGGAAAACCACAAACCTGAGTGTAAACTCTCATTTGGGCAAAAATGATTTCATCACCATTGAAGGAAATGCCCAATATAACTACGAGAAGGGGCATAACCGTCCCAACGTAGGATATGCAGAAATAAATCCAAGCTGGGCAACATACCTCCTTGGAAACACTGTCGATATCCGTTCACTTGCTCCAGGCTACAATGAAAATGGTGACGAAATACAATGGAATCCTGTACCCGCGGCACCGAATCCATGGTTTGTCGTGAACAAAATAGGCAACGAAGATGTAAGAAATAGATTTATCGGATCTGGAAGTGTGCAGGTAAATATTTTGAGCAACCTGTTTTTAAAGGGAATAATCTCAAAAGATTTTCTCTATACCAACAGATATAATTTCGTACCTATTGGAACTGCTTTTACGCCAAAAGGATATTATAATTCTTATCAGGATGAGGATGACATAACTAACGCACGCGCTACTTTAAATTACAATACTACATTTTTGAAAGATTTTAGTGTGAGCGCTTTTGTCGGTGTAAATGGTGAAAGGCATAATTCCATTTCCAGTAGTATTACAGGAACAGACTTTATCATCCCTGACTTTATCAGTTATACAAATCTGAATACTTTAAACGTTCCTTTTAAATCGGAAATACAGTTTGGAACCAACTCTTTATTTGGTTCTGCAGACTTGGATTTCAAGAGGATCCTTTATCTTTCTTTCACAGGTCGGAAGGATTGGTTCTCTACTCTGAACGCCGGAAATAACGCTATCTTTTATCCATCAATTGGTGGTAGTCTTATTTTGTCTGATGCAATGAAATTGCCGGAGGTGATTAGCTTCCTGAAATTGAGGGGTTCGTGGGCACAGGTGGGAAATGCAACCGTTGATCCTTATGCGATCAATCAAACGTACAATCTCACCGCAGGCGGCTTTAACGGGTTACCGGTGTTGAATGCGTCAAACAGGTTGCCCAGTCCTGATCTGAGGCCCCTCACCGTAACAACCTCTGAAGGTGGTTTTGAAATTCAGTTTTTCAATAACCGGCTTGGATTGGATGCAACTTACTACGATAGGATGACCACGAACAACATTTTGCAACCAGATATTTCCAATGCCTCCGGATATTTGGCCGGTAATCAAAACGTAGGTACACTTAGAAATCGTGGAGTTGAATTATTATTGACTGCAACACCAGCTATGTCCCGTGACTTCAGATGGAATGTGAGCTACAATATGGCGTGGAATAAAAACGAAATATTGAGCCTTGCACCTGGATTGTCAACTTTAACAATAGGATCTGGAATTTCCGGTTTAAGCGTAATCTCGCAAGTCGGCCTTCCTTATGCAACACTTCAGGCCCTGGTGTTCTTGAAAGATGCGAAGGGACAGCAGGTTTACAACTCGACAAGTGGATACGAACAAAGCGTAAGAGCAAATGTGGGAGTGGCAAACCCTCCTTATGTAATGGGACTGACAAATGATTTTCATTATAAAAGATTTTCTCTGAATGTCCTTATTGATGCCAAGTTTGGCTCCTACGGTTACAGCAACTTATGGCAGTATGCATCCCGCTTTGGCTTAACGAAAGAAACGCTGCCAGGCAGGGAAGGTGGACTTCAATTAACAGGGGTAGATCAAAACGGCGCGCCATTTAGCAAGCTTTGGCCTGTAGAGCTTTTAGATACTTACTATAACAACCGGGGTAATAATTATACGGGTAGTGTAAATGTGTTTAAAACTGATTTCGTGAAGCTCCGCAGCCTTATCTTAAGCTACAACCTTCCGGTAAATAAATTAAAGTTCGTTAAAATTCAATCTGCATCTATAGCAGTTGTCTCCCGCAATCTTGCCATTTTGTATCGGGACAAAAGGGTTAAAGAAGCAGGTTTAGATCCTGAATTCGCCCAAACAGTGGGCAACACAACCGGCACATCCGGCACTGGTGAGCCAAGAACCCGTGATATTGGACTAAATCTGAACATTAAATTTTAAATCTTCAACTCATGAATAAAGAAATTATGAAAAGAAAATTTTCAAATGCGATATGCTTTTTAGTACTGGCCGGGTCTTTAATTCTGCCTGCATGTAACAAGAAAAGCCTTACGGATCTCAACATCGATCCGAATACTACTCAAACTGCGGTCCCGGCCTATCTATTTACCGGAGCTATTTTAGCAATGCCGGCCGATAACTATTCGGTGATAGCGGAAGGAATGCAATATTATTCAACGTATAAGGAAGTACCTGCCGTGGGAGATAAATTCTATAGTTTCGGCGGAACCGTAGCAAACTTTCAGAACTATTACACCAATAAGCTGAACAGGCTCATTCAACTTGAGGCAGCAGTTCAGGGCCCTGATGATGTAAATAAGAGAGCGCTTGTACAGGTTTTAAAAGTTTACGAATTTAATCAACTGACCGACGTAGCCGGGGATATCCCATATTTTGATGCCATGCAGGGAAAGGCCAACCTGACACCAAAGTATGATGCCCAAAAGGATATTTATCTCGACATGTTCAAAACGTTGGACGAAGCGGCAGCTTCAATAGATCCTTCAAAACCTACCTTCGGCAACGCTGATTTACTTTATAACGGAGATATGGTTAAGTGGAAAAAATTCACTTACACATTGATGTTGCGTTTGGCAATGCGTGTTTCCAACGCGGATCCTGCTTTGGCTCAACAATGGGTTCAAAAAGCTGTTGCCGGCGGTGTAATGACAGCAAATGACGACATTGCCCTGATCAAATATGCTGATGCTCCCGGCGGAATGAATCCTATAACGCTTGCAATGCGGAATGGAAACTACATCAGCCCGGGTGGTGATAACGTAGAAGGCGGGAAGTATGCAGCTACATTTATTGATTTTCTCAAAGCAACCAAAGATCCCAGACTACCTGTGGTTTCTGTGGTTTGGGTTCCTACTGCTCCCGGTGCAACTACTTATACTGCTGACACGTCTTTTGCAATACAGAAAGGAATGGTAAGCGGAAGTTTGAATACAAAGCCCACTGATTTTGATACATATTCAGAGCCGTCACTTTTAGTGATAAATGTTGCCGCGCCTATAATACTGTTGGGGCCTTCAGAATCCTATCTTTTACTGGCAGAAGCAGCCCTTCGGGGATGGTACAGCGGAATGACCGCCGAGGAAGCTTACGATGAAGGTGTAAAATATGGAATGAAGCAATGGGGATTTTATCCAGCGATTGCACCTAATCCAAACACAATTTCTGATGCCAAGATTGCAGATTATTTGCAACGCAATCCATATCCGGCAGGTGGAAGTTTCGATCAGCAATTGGAAGCAATCTCTGATCAAAAATGGCTAACTTTATTTGGTAACGATTATGAAATTTACGCCAACTGGAGAAGAACAGGTTATCCTGTATTAACTCCGGTTGACTACCCTGGGAATGTTACCGGCGGCAAGATGTTCAGGCGCTTTTCTTTACCTAACTCTGAGAATTTAACGAACCAGGCGAATTACCTGGAGGCTCTGCAGCGCCAGGGATTTGCAGAATTGAATGGAGATAATCTCTTAACCAGGGTTTGGTGGGATAAATAGAGCGGAGGGCCGCAAGCAGTTAATGCGATTTTATTATTCATAAAAAACTATAAAATGAAGCGTAGAGAAATAATTAAAGGCCTTGGATTACTGCCTCTTGGCGGAGCGTTCCTTGGAGGTTTACTTCCCAATGAGTCGCTGTTTGCGACCCCATCTAAAAAAGTAGTTAAAAGAAATTATGTCAAGGAATTAGGTATACGCACCTTTATCAACGCAGCAGGCACCTATACATCAATGAGCGCTTCATTGATGCAGGATGAGGTGATGGATGCTATCGATCAAAGTGCCAAAGAATTTTGCATGCTGGACGAAGTGCAAGATAAAGTGGGAATGAAGATTGCACAGATGACTCATGCTGAGGCAGCGATGGTCACAGCAGGAGCGTTCTCTGCTTTGCAATTAGGAATGGCTGGAATTTTGACGGGAAAAGACCGTCAAAAGGTGAAGCAAATTCCTCACAATCTTAAAGAGTCGGGAATAAAGTCTGAAGTGTTGCTTCAAAAAGGACATTATGATGGCTACGAACAGGCTCTTTACAATACGGGCGTAACAATCATACCAGTGGAAACCGCTGAGGATGTGGACAGGGCGATAAACGAGAACACAGCATCTATGCACTTCCTGAATTGTAATACCCTTGAAGGAAAAATTAAACATGAAGAATGGTTGCAATTGGCTAAAAAACACAATCTTCCGGCAACGATCGATATTGCTGCAGACGTACCGCCGGTAAATAATCTTTGGAAATTCAACGACATGGGATTCAGTTGGGTCGCATTGTCCGGAGGGAAAGCCATTTGCGGACCGCAAAGTGCAGGAGTTTTGATGGGTAAGGCCGATCTTATTGCCGCAGCAAGAATGAATGATTCTCCCAATGGGGTAACCATTGGTCGCGGAATGAAAGTGAATAAGGAAGAGATGCTTGGAATGTACGCTGCGCTGGACCATTATGTAAATAAGGACCACGATAAAGAGTGGAAGATGTGGGAAGATCGTGTCGCTGTGATCGACAACGCTGTGAAGAAAATTAGCGGAGTTACCGTTTCTGTTTCTGTCCCTCCGATTGCCAATCACAGTCCTAAAGTCAACATTGCCTGGGATAAAAACAAAATAAACCTTACCCGTAAAGCGCTTGGCGATAAGCTTCGCAATGGCAGCCCTTCAATTGAATTGATTTCTTGGGGCGATGAAGACAATAGCGTTGATCTGACCGTCTTCATGTTGAAACCGGGACAGGAAAAAATAGTTGCCAACCGGTTAAGGGAAGAATTGACAGCAGCCATGGCCTAAACATGTTTCAATCAGTAATAATTTTTTATACAAAAAAAGATTTAATTTTTATAGCGAATGAAATTTGTCGCAGATGATTTTCGCAAAAGATCGTCATCTTATTTAAATGGCATTTTATTAATTCTTGCCTTTACCATTAGCATCATTTTTCATCAATGTAGTGGGCAGCACGAACTTCCACCCGGAGATCCGGATAATGGCGGTCTTTTTCTCCCTGGCGATTTCGAAGCAGTTGTTGTGGTGGATAGCTTGAAAGGCGCTGCCAGGCATCTCGCCGTCAACGCAAACGGAGATATCTACGTCAAATTGCGATTCCCTGATTCACTTGGCGGAAATGCAGCTTTGAGAGATACGGATCACGATGGAAAAGCGGACAGCATTAAACATTTTAATGACTATCTTGACAAGGGCAGTTATGGAACAGAAATGCGAATTCACAATGGCTATCTTTATTTCAGCTCTGTGATCAATATTTTCAGGCAAAAACTTACAGGCGACCTGGTGCCGACGAGCGAAATGGAATTACTCCTTACGGATACGCAGCCACCACGCCAACATGATACGAAACCCCTTGCTTTCGATGACAAAGGAAATATGTACGTACCCTTTGGTGCACCATCAGATTGTTGCCAGGTTCAAGACAGAACTCCTAATTCTCCTGGCATGGATCCTTGCCCCTTACTTGAAACCCGCGCAGGCATTTGGCGCTTTGATGAGGCTAAACCAAACCAGTTTCAAAAAGACGGTTATAAATTTGCCACCGGAATGCGAAGCGTTGTAGCGCTGGCATGGAATCA